>JAYRNS010000837.1:0-14779 GCA_041912075.1 Anaerolineae bacterium | reverse complement strand
GGACCAAGCTTTTTGCTCATGCCGTACTGGGTCACCATCGCCCGTGCGATCTTGGTGACGCGATCGAGATCACCCGCCGCTCCATTGGTAATGTCAGTGAAAACGATCGCTTCGGCCGCACGACCACCCAACGCCATCGCCAGGTCGTCCTCGAACTTGGCCTGGCTGCGCAGGACGTTGTCGTTTTCGGGCAGCGCCATCGTGTACCCCAGCGCCATGCCGCGCGAGATGATGCTGATCTTGTGTACCGGGTCAGCGAGGGGCAGCATGTGCCCCACCAAGGCGTGACCCGCCTCGTGGTAGGCCACGATCTCCTTCTCGGCATCCGAGATGATGCGGCTGCGGCGCTCCGGGCCGGCCATGACACGCTCGACCGCTTCCTGCATCTCCTGCATCGTGATCTTGCGCTTGTTGCGTCGTGCAGCCAAGATCGCGGCCTCGTTGACCATGTTTTCCAGATCGGCACCCACAAAACCGGGCGTCTGCCGTGCCATGGTGTCCAGATCGATATCGGGTGCCATTGGTTTACCACGTGTGTGGACATCCAGGATCGCCCGGCGACCCTTCATGTCGGGCCGGTCCATCACCACCTGGCGGTCGAAGCGGCCGGGCCGCAGCAGCGCCGGGTCCAGAATATCGGGCCGGTTGGTGGCGGCGACGATGATGATGTTCGTATCCGTGTCAAACCCGTCCATCTCCACCAGGATCTGGTTGAGAGTCTGCTCGCGCTCGTCGTGACTGCCGCCCAGACCCGCACCGCGATGCCGGCCCACGGCATCGATTTCGTCGATGAAGATGATGCAGGGGCTGTTGCGTTTGGCCTGGTCGAACAGGTCGCGTACACGGCTGGCACCGACGCCAACAAACATCTCCACAAACTCGGAACCCGAGATCGAGAAGAACGGCACCCCTGCCTCCCCCGCAACCGCCTTTGCCATCAGGGTCTTGCCTGTACCGGGTGCACCCACCATCAGAACACCCTTGGGAATACGTGCACCCAGCGCGGCAAACTTCTGCGGTTCCTTGAGAAACTCGACGATCTCCTGGAGCTCTTCTTTGGCTTCGTCCGCACCGGCTACGTCGGCGAACGTCACCGTGGGTTTGTCGCCGGCAAACATACGGGCGCGGCTTTTGCCAAACGCCATCGCCTGGTTGTTGCCACCCTGTGCCTGTCTGAGCAGAAAGAAGAACAGCGCGCCGACAAACAGCAGGGGTAACAGGCTGCCCAGCAGCGTGATCCAGTTACCCATGTCGCTGGGGCGATCGATCTGGATGTCCACCGCCGACAACTGTGCCGGTGTGACTCCGAGCGCGATCAAAGCCTGGGTCACATCGCTGCTCGACTCTTTGCGCGACACAACTTCCTGTTCACTGTCCTGCCGTTTGACGCGCAGTTCGTCACCCACGACCGTGATCGCTGCGACCTCGCCTTTTTTCACCCATTCGGCAACGGACGAAATATCTTGCGATTCGACCTGGCTGGTCTGTGGAAAGATGCTAAAAAACAGCGCCACCACAGCCACCAGGATCAGGAGATACACGAAACCGTTTTTGGTCCAACTAGAATTCACACTATCCTCCCAACCAGGATGGTTGCATTCGCAACACCTGCTGGCGGTCCACACACAACCCACTCACGTTGGACGCCATTATAGCAGATGTGCCCCAATTACGCTAGCTGCCTAGATTACAATTAGGGTCTATCCGAAAAAGGGTTACTCATCACCAGGTGTTTGCGGGTGCTGTCGGTTCGTGCTATACTTGCGGCATGGCCGCGCCTGCTGCGACACCCTGGGATACCCTGAACCTACCCTTTTTGCGCTTCACTGGCCGCCACCTACCAGCCGCACAGCAGCTGGTGCGCGCCTGCCGGGATCACTCCTGGCCTATCGAACCCCTGCCATCGGCCTTCCTCAGCAAAGAGGATTTCGCCTTGATCGATCCCAGCCTGCCGCTGTCGGCACCGCGTCAGCCAGACGCGGTGCCGTCGCCAGGTTATCGACCCGCCTTCCGTGGCCTGACCCCCCAGCAGCGCTGGGTCTATTTCGACTGGCTCCAGCGGCACGACGGCGTCGCGGCGGTTGGTTTCGGGTACCTCTACGTGACGATGCTCGAGGCCGCCCTGTTCGACGAACACGCCCTGGCCGCGCTGGCCGAGCTGCGCTGGGTCGTCGAGGGCGTCCGCGCCGCATCGGTTCACGAGTTTGCCATCTTTGGCCTGGCCTTTGGCGCCTGGCTGCACCGCCAAACCGCTGCCTTTGCATGGTTGATACAACAGCAGGCTCTACTGACCTACTACTTCAACCCTATGTTGACGTTCCAGGCCGACCTGCAGATTCCGCTCAGCGCGCGGCAGGCGGTTCAGCTGGCACCCTACGTGGGCCACAACTGGAACAGCTGGGCCCGCCAGCACCCGGAGCTGGTCGAAGCCGCCGTAGCCGAGGAACTGGCCGCGGCGGACAACCGCTTCCTGGCTGAATGGGCGGTCAGGCAGCCCAGTCACCGAACCGACGTTCGTCTGCTCAACCAGGGCCTTGCCGTTTATGTCGAGTACCGCGATTTTATGAGCAACGATGGCTTCCGCAGCAGCTTGCGCGAAATCCTGCGCCTGGGCGAGCGCGCGGCCCAGCTGGGCGGGCATTTTGCGCCTCGCCAGGCAACCTTCACCCAACCCACGCAGTGGGTCGACCGCGGCTGGTACCTGGTTTTGGAATTTGGCGAAACCACTTCGGACAAACTGGACCGCGTGCTGCGTGTGGCACGCCAGCATCCCGGTTATGTCAGGCTGCTCGACGAAAACCGGCAGATCGTGTACCGCACCCTTTACCGGCGACGTGATCTAAACCTGTTCTGGCTCCTTTTCGAACGGGTACACAACTGGAAATCGACCCGCGTGTACGTCAATGGCAACCTCATCAGTCACGAATACCTGTGGCCGGGATCACCGGCCCTGATGCTGTGAACCAGCCAGTCATGCGCCAGGAACTCGATATCTACATCCGTGCACGTTATCCTTTGCTGTACGTCGTCACCGCTGAGGAAGAACGCGCACTCATTGAGATCAAAAAAGTGGCCGAAGAGTCACCGGGCAGCCGCAAAGAGGTGGTGGCCTGGTCGTGTACGGAGGGCTTCCAATACGCGAATGGCCGCAAAGACGTCAGCCGGCGCGACCCGCTGGCGGCCCTCCACACCATTATGGAAGACACTGCACCGGCCGTATTCGTTCTGCGTGACTTTCACCCCTTTTTCGAGAGCCACGAGGTGGTACGTAAGCTGCGCGACCTGGCCAGCTTCCTGACGCGCAGCAACCGCACGATCGTGCTGCTTTCGCCGCGGCTGCGCATCCCACAGGAGCTGGAGAAGGAAATCACCGTCGTCGATTTCGGCCTGCCCAGTGAGGCCGAGCTGGAGGAGCTCGTCGAAGGGGCATGTGCTCGCCTGGACATGACCGGACGCGGCCGCGTGCGGCTCGACCGTCGTGAGCGCGAGCAGTTGGTCACCGCCGCCCTCGGTCTGACCCTGGCTGAAGCGGAAAAAGCCCTGGCCAGGGCTATCATCATGGCGGGTGGCACGCTGGATCGCCGGGCGGTCGACGCCGTGACCGCGGAAAAAAAGCAAATCATCCGCAAATCGGGTCTGCTCGAATTCTTCGACACCACCGAAACGCTTACTGACGTCGGCGGCCTGGACGTGCTAAAAGAATGGCTGCGCAAGCGTGTACGTGCCTTCTCGGTCGATGCGCGCAATTTCGGCTTGCCCGAACCCAAGGGCATCCTCCTGGTGGGGGTACAGGGCTCCGGCAAGTCGCTCATGGCCAAGGCGGTGGCCAACGCCTGGCACCTGCCGCTGCTGCGTCTCGACGTCGGCCGGCTCTTTTCCAGTTTGGTTGGCTCTTCCGAAGAAAACCTGCGCACCGCCATCCGCGTGGCCGAATCGATCGCACCCTGTCTGTTGTGGGTCGATGAAATCGAAAAGGGTTTTTCCGGCGTCGGCAGCTCGAATCTGAGCGATGCCGGCACGGCGGCGCGTGTCTTTGGCAGCTTTGTGACCTGGCTGCAGGAAAAGCAGGCGCCCGTTTTTGTCGTCGCCACTGCCAACCTGGTCGATCAGCTGCCACCAGAGTTGGTGCGCAAGGGGCGTTTCGACGAGATCTTTTTCGTCGACCTGCCCACCGCTGGCGAGCGCGAGGATATTTTCCGTATCCACCTGCGCAAGCGTCACCGTGACCCACAGCAGTTCGATCTGCATTCGCTGGCCATGTCCAGTGAGGGTCTCAGCGGCGCCGAGATCGAGCAGGCGGTGATCGATGGTTTGTACGAAGCGTTCGATCAGGGGCGTCCCCTGGTCACGACCGACATTCTCGGCGTGCTGGCCGAGACGATTCCGCTGGCCCAGATGATGGAAGAGACGGTGACAGCCCTGCGCACCTGGGCCAAACAGCGGGCACGCCCGGCTTCGTCGCAGGTGCCTACCTTTTGAGGACGACCGGGATGGTCATGTTCGATGTGAACTCGAGCGTTACCTATGCTTGAACGATTCGAATGGTTGGAGATACCGCCGGAAAAGAAACCGCCGCGCACGTCGCGGCGCGGGCAGGACGACGTCGTTCCGGGCAAACGCTGCCCCGCATGCGGGTGGCTGGACGAAGAAACCGCACTGGAGTGCTTCCGATGCGGACATCTTTACAGCCGCAGCCTGCTGCTGGCCACTGCCATCGAGGCGCTGGGGGTCAGCCTGCCGCCGCGGCTGATCGAGGGTAACCAGGACCTGGTCCGCTTCATGCAGCAGCACACCCCGGCGTCGCTCGATCTCTTCAACCTGCGCCTGCGCGCCGAGGCGCTGCGTCTGTCGCGTGGTTTCGACGATCTGATCTGCCTGGAAGACATCACCGTCGACCATTACGACCACCAGCTGGACACCGCCCGCCGCGCCCTGCGTGACATGCGCGGTCGCGCGCTCCTGGCTGACGAAGTCGGTCTGGGCAAGACCATCGAAGCTGGCATCGTCATGAAAGAGCTGATCGAACGTGGCCTGGCACAAACCGTGCTGGTCCTGACACCGGCGTCACTCACCGAGCAGTGGCGCGAGGAACTGGAGACCAAATTCCACGAGTCGTTCACTGTTTTGGACGGTGCGTCCGACTGGCAAACCCTGCTGCAGGCCAGTGTGGGACGCTGGATCGTCTCGCTGGACACAGCCAAACAGACGGCGCGGGCTCCCCACCTGCTGCGCCGCGACTACGACCTGTTGATCGTCGACGAGGCACACAAGCTCAAGAACCGCGCCACGGTCGCCTGGCGTTTTGTCAACCAGGTGCGCAAACGCTATGCACTCTTGCTCACGGCGACCCCGGTACAGAACGACCTGATGGAGCTCTTCAGCCTGGTGACGATCCTGACACCCGGCCACCTGGGCACCGTGCGCAATTTCAAGCGCCAGTTCTTCAGCCAGAGCGATGGCCGCCGGCCGCGCAACGCGCGCGCCCTGCGCCGCCTGCTCAACGACGTAATGATTCGTAACCAGCGCAGCAAGGTCAGCGTACGTCTGCCGGCCCGGCGTGCTGCCGTCTATCACCTCAACCTGTCTGCAGCCGAGTATGATCTCTACCAGGGCGTCACCCGCTACATCCGTGACGAGTTTCGCCAGGAATCGGGCAGCAAACACCTGCGTCTGGTGCTCATGGCGCTGCAGCGCGAGCTGTGCAGCAGCCCGGCGGCTGTCGCCGGCACGCTGCAGAAGCTGGTTGCGGACCCGCAGTACCCGCCGGCCACGCGTGAACGCCTGGCCGGCTTTCTGGCGCTGGCCAGCCGCATCGAGGGCAGCCGCAAGCTGGATGCCGTACTGGAGATTCTGGGCCGTTTCCCGGGCAAGTTCCTGATCTTTACCGAATACCGGCACACGCTCGACTTGATCGTCCGGCACCTCAACGCAGCGGGTATCAGTGCGGCCGGTTTTCACGGCGGGTTGAACATCTATCAGAAGGAAGAAGCGATCGACGCTTTTGCCAACCAGACACGCGTCCTGGTGAGCACCGAATCGGGCGCCGAAGGCCGCAACCTGCAGTTCTGCCACCAGCTGATCAACTACGACATGCCCTGGAACCCGATGCGCGTCGAGCAGCGCATCGGGCGCCTGCACCGCCTGGGCCAGAAACACGAGGTGGCGATCTTCAATCTCTCGAGCAATGCCACCATCGAGGCGCACGTGCTCGACCTGCTGGCGTACAAGATTCGCATGTTCGAGCTGGTCATCGGTGAACTGGACCTGATCCTGGGCACCCTCGACAGCAAAAAGAGCTTCGAGGACCTGGTGCGCAACGCCTGGGAGAGAAGCCAGAGCGACGACGAGCTGGCCGCACGCATGTCCGCGATTGGCGAGGCAATTCAGACGGCCCGCCGCGATTTCGAATCGATTCGTGAGTCCAATGCCCTGCTCAACGTCTGGCTGGAGGACTGACCATGCCGCGTAAGGCCAAGCCGGCCCGCGCCACCGCCGCGCCCGATCATTCGCTGCACGACCTGGCTTTGGACGCCTTCGGTCTGTTTGGCGCCAAAGTCAAACCGGCACGGCACGGTGCGCTGCACGTCACCCTCACCCCCGAGCTGGCCGAGCACTTTGGCAAACCCGATTTGCAGCTCGTCTTCTCGGCCGCCCATGTCTCACCCTACCACGACCTGATGGCCTACGGCAGCCGGAGCTTCGACCGGCTGGTCGGTTACATCACCAACCACGGCTCGCTCATCCGGCGCACACTGCCCGACCAATACCCCGACCTGGCTCTGCGTGGCCTGCCGCCGGGGCTCACCCTGGTAAACTGCCAGACCACGCGTGTCACGACGCGACGCAGCGGGCGCTTGCTGTGCCAGTTCAATTTCCACCTCAGCTTCCGCGCCGACGACAAACGCGAGGAGCTCTTTGCCGTAGCCCTCGGCGAAACCGGTCAGGTCGTGTCCGATTGGAGCGCGCTGCTCGAACAGTCGCAGCCCGCGCCCGACGCGCAAGAGCCGCCCCGGCTCGACACGTTGGTCACGCTCGCCGAAGAGGCCCGCCGGCGTGCCGTCTACTATGCCGACCAGCAGTGCGCCACGATCGAGCAGGAGATTCTGCCGCGGCTGCACAAAACCCTGTCACGTCTCGTCTCCTACTACGAAGAACAGGCTCTGGAAATTCAGGAGCGGTCCGACGAGCCCTGGCGCGCCGAAGAGCAGCGTGGCGAGCTGCGCGCTGACCTGCAGCGCAAAATGGCCGAAGAAATCGAAAATCACCGCCTGCGCGTCACCGTGACCCTGTTCAGCATGGCCCAACTGGAGGAGCCGGTCTGGGAGCACGTGCTGCACCTACGGCAGCAGCCGGACAGCGACACCGTGCGCCTGCCCGTCGCGCGCAACCTGTTTACCGGCGTGCTCGAACCGCCCGTGTGCCACGTCTGCGACCAGCCAACGCTGGCAGTGGGTCTGTGCGCCAACGGTCACGTCACCTGCGCCGACTGTCTGGCACGCTGCCATGCCTGTCAGCGTGACCTGTGTCTTGACTGTGGTCTGCAGGGCTGCAGCACGTGCAAGGAACTGCTGTGTGCGGGCTGTGCTGTGGTCTGCCATGCGTGCGGTCAATGGGCCTGCGCCGAACACAGCGGCCGCTGCCCCGTCTGCCAGGAGACGACCTGCTTTACCTGCCAGGACGTGTGTGCCGGCTGCGGCGTGCGCCAGTGCCGCGGTCACCTGGTGGCTGACCACCTGGCAGCGGCGCACCTGCTGTGCAGCCGCTGCGCCGTCATTTGTCCGCACTGCGCCCGGCCATCCGCACAAACCGCCACTTGTGACTACTGCGGCCAGGTCTTTTGCCAGGCTTGTGTACAGCCCTGCGTGGCCTGCGGCCGGGTCTACTGTTTGACGCACCTCGTGGCAGCACCCCTGGAAGGGGGGTCGGTCTGCATACGGTGCCTGGTCACCTGCCCCCACTGCGGCACCAAGGCTGTCACCGTCGCGGCGTGTGCCACCTGCGGTCGTGAAGGATGCCGGGCTTGTCTGCTGGCATGCGCAGAATGTGGTACAATGGTGTGCGACGCTCACAGCCAGATGTGTCATTTCTGTTACCAGACAACGTGCATCTGGCACAGTGACCGCTGCCTGGTCGATGACCAGCCAGTGTGCAGCAGCCATGCGCTCACCTGCCCGGGCTGCGAGCGTACGGTGTGTCAACAGCACCAGCAGACGTGCGGTGTGTGTGCGCTGGATTACTGCCCCGACTGCATGGACGACGAGCGGCGGGTGTGCCACACCTGCCAGCAGCTCGAAGCGGCCGAGCCGGTCAACCTGCACTCCGAGCCAATCGGCAGCGATGCCGACGTGGCTGCGCTGGCCGACCGCTACACCTGGCGCAGTGTGAGCAACCGGCGGTACACGATCTACCACGGTGCGCGTTTGCTGCAGCACGTGACGCTGGTAGCGACGCACGATGGGCAGCTCGTGCATACCAATCACCATCCGCGCGCCGAACGGATCGCAACCTGGCTGCGCGGTCTGTTGAGCTAGACCATGGGTACCCCGCTGACGGCCGCACCGCTCACCGTGGCCGACCTGGCGGCCCGCGCCAGCCAGGCCCAACAGCACCTGGTGGACTGCCAGCTGTGCCCACACCGCTGCGGCACCGCCCGCGCTGGCGGTCACGGGGTCTGCCGGGTCGACGAGCGCACCTTCGTCGCCAGCGAGATGCTGCACTACGGCGAGGAGGAGGTGCTGCGGCCGGCGCATGCGATCTTTTTTGCCGGCTGTACAGCCACCTGCACGTTTTGTACGGCGGCACGGTTTGCCTTCCGGCCCACGTACGGCACGCAGGCGACGCCGGCACAGCTGGCCACTGCCATCCGCCGCCGGCGGGCCGAGGGGGCACGCACGCTCGAATTCGTGGGCGGTGACCCGCTGCCGCACCTGCCCTTCGTGCTGGCGACGTTGGCCCTGCTGGGTGATGAGACACCACCGGTGGTGTGGAACTCGAATTTTTACCACACACCGGAAGCCCTGGCCTTGTTGGACGGTGTCGTGAGCATCTATCTGCCCGACCTGAAGTTTGGCAACGACCACTGTGCGGTAGCGTTGGGCGGCATGCCGGGGTATTGGGCGACGGTGACCGGGGCCATTACCTGGTCAGTGAAACGGGGACAGGTCATCGTGCGTCATCTGTTGATGCCGGGGCACTTCGATTGCTGCACGCGGCCGGTGCTGCACTGGCTGGCACAGGTGGATGCAGACATTCGGGTGAGTCTCCTCACCCAATACATTGCGCCGCCCCATCTGCGCGGCGACCTGGCCCGGCCGCTGGCACCGGCCGAAGTGAGCGCTGCGGCTGCGCTGGCGCGTCAGCTGGGTTTGCAGTTGGTGCGATGACAAACACGTGAGGAGTCCGGACTCCGCTGATGATGCCTAATCGGACATACAGGAGGTTACCATGTCCAAATTCGTCAAAGTGCGCACCGAGCTGCGCGACCTGGAAATGATCAAACTCGCCCTCGACGACCTCGGCCTGCCCTACACAACCGGCGGCGACTACCGGCACGACTGGTCGCGCAGCACGCACGAGGCCGACCTGGTCGTGACGGCGGGGACGTTCAATGGCTTTGCCTTCCGGCGCAATGCCGAAGGCGTCTACGACATCCTGGGTGACAGCATGGGCCTGGCGGCGCAGCAAGGAACCCTGCGCCAGCTCAACCAGCGCTATGCCTACCACAAGGTCGTGCACGAAGTAAGCCACGCTGGTTTCAGCCTGGTCGAAGAAAAGACCGACCGCGACCAGACCATCCGTCTGGTTGTGCGGCGCTGGTCTTGAGGAGGTCTTCATGCCGAAGAAACAGGAAATCGAAATCACCATCCTGCCCGATGGACGTGTCGAATACACGGTGGTGGGCGTCAAAGGTGCACACTGCGAAGACATCGCCGGCCTCCTCAAGGTGTTGGGGCAGGTCGAACAGGAGCAAAAAACCGGTGAGTACTACGAATCTGAACGCAGCGGCGACGTCGTCATTCACCACTGAGACCGAAATCTACCTGACGCCCGATGGGCGGATCGTCATCGCCGATCTGCCGGCCGAGCTGGTGGAGCTCGTGGCCTCGTGGGGCCAGGTGGAGCCGTGCGAGATCATAGGCGTGCATGATGAGCCGCCGCTGGAAGACCGCGCGGGTGCCCAATTGTCGTGAAAAGGGTGGTACCTCGAGGAGCGCCGCACCCCCAGCTGCGGCACGAATCCACCTCGTGGCCGGTGCGCCCCATTTTGATGGGCCGTGGCAGCAGCCCGGCACGGCCCCGTGGTGAGAAAGACAGGAAGGCGGACGTATGGCCAAGAAGAAGACCGCGTCGGGGGACGTGGTCATGGGGATCGACCTCGGCGGGACCAAAATCCTGGCCGCGGCGGTCGACGATCAAGGACGCATCCTGGGCCAGGCCAAACGCAAGACCAAGCCTGAAACCGGGGTCGAGGGTGTCGTTGCGCGCATTATGGAGACGCTCGATGAGGCAGTGACGAACGCCAAACTGACGCGCAAAGACATCGGTGCGATGGGTGTCGGTGCGCCGGGACCGGTCGACACCCAGACCGGCGTGATTGCCACAGCGCCCAATCTACCGGGCTGGTCCAACGTACCACTCGGCGAATTGCTGCAAACCCAGACCGGGATGCCGGCAGCAATCGCCAACGACGTCAACGCAGGCGCCCTGGGTGAGTTCACCTACGGCGCCGGGCGTGGCACTTCGGATATGGTGAGCGTGTTCGTCGGCACCGGCATCGGGGGTGGCATCATTCTCAACGGCCAGCTGCACGCCGGTGCGCGCGGTGCGGCCGGTGAGATTGGGCATATGATCGTGCTGGCCGATGGTCCTTACTGTGGCTGCGGCAACCGGGGCTGCATCGAAGCCCTGGCCAGCCGTACGGCGATCGTGGAGAGCCTGCAGCGGGCCGTGGCGGCCGGCCGCGAGAGCAGCCTGGCTGCCGTGCTGAGCGGTGGAGGGCAGCGGCTAAGCAGCGGCGGTCTGGCCGAAGCCTGGCGCGCGGGGGATCCCCTGACCGTCGAAGTGCTGGGGCGCGTGCAGTATTATCTCGGATTGCACATTGCCAGCATCGTCAATTTTTTGGACCCCGAGGCGATCGTGTTTGGCGGCGGGGTCATCGAGGCGTTGGGCGAAGCCTTCGTTGCGCCCATCCGTCCCATCGCCTACCAGTATTTCTTGCAGCGCCGTGATGCCGATCGAGTGCGCATCGTCGTCTCGCAGCTGGGCGACAACGCCGGCATCCTCGGCGCGGCCGTCCTGGCCCGCCAGCGTATGCGGGAAGCCGCGTAGGAGCTAAACCAGTGCCACGTTGGTCTCTGATCGCCATGATTGTCCTCATACTGGTGCTGGCCGGGTGCAGCGGCGTGCCGCGACCCGACGTGATGGTCCAGCCCACGCCCGCACCGACGGTGACGCCGGTTGCGCCTGCAGCTGCGGAGGCGCTGCTGCAGGGTCTGGACGAGCGCGAGCAGCGTCTGATCCTGATCTACGGTCGGGCCAGCCCGGCCGTGGTCAACATCACCAGCCAGGTGATGGTCAATTCTTTCTTCTTTGGCGCCACCCCGGAAGAGGGCAGCGGTTCGGGGTTCGTCTGGGATGATGCCGGGCACATCGTCACCAACTACCACGTCGTCGAGAACGCCAACTCGTTGAGCGTCAATTTTGGCAACGACAACTCGCTGCCAGCGACGGTCGTGGGCATCGACCCGCTCAACGACCTGGCGGTCATCAAAGTTGACCAGCTACCGGCAGCCATCGAGCCGCTGGCCCTGGGGGACTCTGATACGCTGCAGGTTGGCCAGCTGGCGATTGCCATCGGTAACCCGTTTGGCCAGTTTCAGCGTACGCTGACGACGGGGGTGATCAGTGCGCTCGACCGCACGATCCAGACCGACAACAAGGTCCTGCGCGGTGCCATCCAGACCGATGCATCGATCAACCGCGGCAATTCAGGCGGCCCGCTGTTGGACAGCAGCGGGCGGCTGATTGGGGTCAACACGGCGATCTTCAGCCCTACCGGCACCAGCGCAGGGGTCGGGCTGGCCATTCCCGTCAACAAGGTCAAACAGGTCGTGCCGGTTCTGATCGAGCGCGGGCGGTTTCCACATCCCTGGTTAGGTGCGGTGGGGTACGATATCACACCACGTCTGGCGCGCCAGCTGCAGCTGCCGGTGCAGAGCGGTCTGCTGGTGGCGCAGTTTTACAACGGCAGCCCGGCGCAGGCTGCGGGTCTGCGGGGGGCCGAGCAGCAGGTGGTGGTGGGAAACCGCTACATGCTGGTGGGCGGGGATGTCATCACTGCGATCGACGGGCAGCCGCTGGCCACGTGGGATGACCTGGACGGTTATCTGGAAGAAAAGACGACGGCCGGGCAGGTCGTGACGCTGGACATTTACCGGGGAAACCAGACCACGCAGCTGCAGGTTCAGCTGGCGGAAGCACCCGCACCCTGACGTGCAAACCACGAAAGTGGAATTGACGCTACGTCTTGTGTGGACGGGATGTGCGATAATCGATTTTGGATTTTAGATTTGCGATTTTGGATTTTGGAGTGCGGCAGCATCGCTGCCGCTTTGCGCTGGCGCCGGGCGAATCGCAGCTGGCGACTGTTGGCGGTGCCTCATTTCTGAGCGAGCACCGATGTGGTATAATTTGGAATGTTCTTCGAGCTTGGTAGCAGGTGAAGGATGAGCCGGGTACGGTTCGTGCGAGGAATACAGGTAAAATGATGCCACGTGCATTTCGTAATGGGTTAGTTTACATACTGCTGCTGGTGGCGCTGGCGGCGTTCATCTTCACGTCGTTCTCGCGCACGCGGGGTGAAATCCCCGAAATCTCGCTGAGCCAGATGGCGCGTGAGGTGAGTGCGGGATCGGTGCAGCGGGTGGCGGTCAAGAGCAACGACCTCGAAATCACCTATAAAAAGGATGCCAGCAATCCAGAGGCGCTGTCGCGTAAGGAAACCGACACCAGCCTGCCCGACACGCTCAGCAATCTCGGCGTGCCGCGCGAGCAGATTGACCGGTTGAATATCCAGATCGTGCCACCGAGCCGCTGGGAAAACTGGGGTGCGATCATTGGTACGCTGCTGCCGCTGATCCTGGTTGGTGCCTTCTTCTTCTTCCTGATGCGTCAGGCGCAGGGGGCGGGCAACCAGGCGTTTGCATTCGGTAAAAGCAAGGCGCGCATGTTCACCGGCGACAAACCGACCGTCACCTTTGCCGATGTGGCGGGGGCAGAGGAGGCCAAAGAAGAGCTGCGCGAGGTGGTCGAGTTCCTCAAGGAGCCGCAAAAGTTCGCCGCACTGGGGGCGCGCATTCCCAAGGGTGTCCTGCTGATCGGCTCGCCCGGTACCGGCAAGACCTTGATGGCTAAGGCGGTTTCGGGTGAGGCGGGTGTACCCTTCTTCTCGATCTCCGGTTCCGAATTCGTCGAGATGTTCGTGGGCGTCGGTGCCAGCCGCGTGCGCGACCTGTTCGAGCAGGCCAAACGCAACAGCCCGGCGATCATCTTCATCGACGAGATCGACGCCGTCGGTCGCCACCGCGGCGCTGGCCTGGGCGGCAGCCACGACGAACGTGAGCAGACCCTCAACCAGCTTCTGGTCGAAATGGACGGCTTCGACACCGACACGAACGTGATCATCATTGCCGCCACCAACCGGCCCGATATCCTGGACCCGGCCTTGCTGCGTCCTGGCCGGTTCGACCGCCAGGTGGTGATGGACCGCCCGGACATGCGGGGCCGCAAGGCCATCCTTGAGGTCCACGTGCGCGGCAAACCGCTGGCACCCGACATCAACCTGGAGGGTCTGGCCCGCCAGACGCCCGGTTTTGCCGGGGCTGACCTGGAGAATATGGTCAATGAGGCAGCGATCCTCGCGGCACGGCGCAACAAACGCAGCATCAGCAACAGCGAGTTCGAAGAAGCTATCGAACGCGTCGTCGCCGGACCGGAGCGGCGCAGCCGGCTGATCTCGGCTCACGAGAAACAGGTGATCGCTTACCACGAAGCCGGCCACGCCGTGGTCATGCACCTGCTGCCAAACTGCGACCCGGTGCACAAGATCAGCATCATCTCGCGCGGCATGGCATTGGGGTACACGATGCCGCTGCCCAAAGAAGACCGTGTGCTGTACTCGCGTGACAAGTACCGCGACGAACTCGCCGGTCTGCTGGGCGGGCGCGTGGCCGAGGAGATCATCTTCGAGGACGTGACCACCGGCGCCAGCAATGACCTGGAACGGGTGACCAAACTGGCGCGACAGATGGTGACACAGTTTGGCATGAGCGACAAGCTCGGTCCGCTGCAGTTTGGGCACAAGGAAGAGATGGTCTTCCTCGGCCGCGAGATCAGCGAGCAGCGCAACTACAGTGAAGAGGTCGCCCGCGAGATCGACCACGAGGTGCGCGGGTTCATCGACGAGGCGTACCAGCGTTCGACGGAAATTCTCACCACCTATCGTGACAAACTGACCGCCGTGGCCCGCCGGCTAATGGAAGTCGAGACGATGGACACCTCCGAATTCATCGCCCTCGTCGGCCCGCCCGCCCAGGCCCCCACCGCCGCCGTCCGAGCGGCGTAATCCCGACCAAATCAGACCTCAAAAAGCAGGAGGGTCAGGGCTTTGCCCTGACCCTCCTGCTTTTCACTGCGCGCGCGGGGCGAACCTGGGCGCCTTCGTGCTCTTACTTGATCTCCACCACCGCGCCTTCCGCCTCGATCAACTTCTTAGCGTCAG
>JAYRNS010000836.1:0-8374 GCA_041912075.1 Anaerolineae bacterium | reverse complement strand
TTCTGTCGGGCCGCTGTGCGACGAGCGGCCAAATCATCAGTAACCACAATCAGGCTTCTCGCATAAGCAACGGCAAGACAAGATGACTCGCCAGCCCCCAGGGTTGAAGAATATGGGACAAAGAGCGATTGTTCTTCCTCAGAATCGAGGCTTATTACCGTCAACCAGCCATCTGGATGCAGTGGCTTGAGGACTTTCAGGACTGGATGTAACGAATATCCGGCGTTGATGCCGCGCTGGATTTCTTCGCACACCATTATGGTCGTGCAGGCCTGACGCCGATAGCATTTTTCCAACAAGTCAAGTCGGTCGAGACGGGCAAAATAAGAGAGAGCCGTCGAGTCGAAGACGTAACGCAGCCGATCCTCAGGCATGGTCGATGTCTGCTGCCAATTCATCGCGGGTCATCGGCCCGAGGTGGATCTCGGCTCCTGATTCACGTAGAATATCCTCAGCCTCAGCCGGCGACACGCCCAACATGCTTGCTGCCCTTCCCAGGCTGATCTCACCACTTGTATAGGCTGTGACTACCATGCGCGTTTTTGTTTCGGGATGCAGTTGGTAGAGCGCGCGCAGTGCGCTGCGCAACACAGCCGTCTCGTCTGGGTATTGTCCACTCTTTACCAATTGCTGCAATTCCCAGCCGATAGGGTTTTGCATGGTGGTTTGCCTGGTCGATGGTTGCAGTCCCATAGTCAGCGTCCTCTCATTCGCCAGTGTGGCTGAATTGTACCCGGTCTGGCGTTGGTTGGCAAGCAGTGGTTGGACATGAAAACAACATTCGCGGGGACTGTTTTGGCTGAGCAAGGATTTGCAGACGGGTGAATTCTCGGAAGCGCGGCGCGACATGCAATGCGCAGTGCTACGGGTGGCCCAGGCTAGTGTGCTGCACTTGCAGAACTGGCACGAGTTCCTCAAGGCCATCACTCGAGCCGGCTATCGCAGCGGCGATATGATTTCATCGCAAATGGCACTGCTTTATGCGTACATTTTCTACCTGGTTGGCAAGCGTGATTTCCGCGTTGATGGCTACACCTTGCGCCAGGTAATTATGCCACCTGGGCCAGGCTGTACGAAGACTGGTTGCGTGAGCAAGAAATCACCCCGGCTTACACATGAACTATTCTCACGACGACACCCAGGCTTGTCCGCGGTGATCTGGTCTTCTGCAGCATGAGACCTCATCTGCACAATGCCAGGCCGCTCAATTTTCCACCGGCAGGGCCTCGCTTTGCCTTACCACCCCACGCCACACCAGAAACAGCAGCAGCCCAAACGGGCCGGTCATCAGGGTGAAAAACAGCGCGGGTACGCGCACCCAGACCGGCGCCTCCAGCTGCACGCACCGCCGGTAAATCCATGCCCCCGTGAAGAGATCGAGCGCCAGCATATGCGACCAGGCGGCCAGCGCCCCCTCGCGCGTGCCCAACCCGCGGCGGATGCCCTCCAGCGAGGTGAAATCGATCCCGCCACCCTCACGTGAGCCGCCGCGCACCGCCAGCCCCAACGCGGCGACGTAGTGACACGCCGCCAGGCCAAACACCACGCTCGACCGGCTCAGACGCCGCGTCACCCACCAGCGCGGGGCAAACATCATCAGCAGCCACAAAGGCATAGGAAAGGCGTTGACCAGCTTAAAGAACGTGTCCATGATCTTACTCCTCGTCGCGCTCGACGCGGCCGCGCCGGCGTTTGACTACACTGCGCTGCCGCTTCGCCTCCATCCGGCGACGCACAGCCCCGGCACTGGGGCGGGTGGCGATGCGCGGTCGTTCTTCGTGTAGCGCGCGCTGTACCAGCACCTGGAAGCGCTCGATGGCCGCGGCACGGTTGCTGGCCTGACTGCGCGTTGTCGCGGCGATCACGTGCAGAATACCCTCTTTGTCGATGCGGTTGCGCAGCCGCGCCAACAGGCGGGCACGCTGCTGCTCGTTCAGGCTGGGTGAGTTGGCCACGTCGAACTGGAGCTCGACCCGCGTTTCGGTCTTGTTGACGTGCTGCCCGCCCGGGCCCCCGCTGCGGCTGTAGGCAAACGCGAGCTCGTCAACCGGGATGACCAGCCGCGGATCGGTTCCAGGAATTTCAATCACGCGCCCCTGGTCGTCAGACTCGATGTCAGATGGGGTCATGACCAGCCACGGGTGCCGGCAGCTGCAGCGTGGATCCAATCGAAGCCTGATTCTGTTCGATCTCCAGCAGGAACTGCACAATGACCGGGTTTACGGCATCGGGCCGGTCGATGTTGCTGGCGTGGCGCGACCCTGGAATCTTCACCATGCGCGCATGGGGCAGCTGCCGCAGCAGACGTTCCTGGTATACCATGGGGACGATGTTATCCATTTCGCCAGAGACGATCAGGGTGGGACACATCACACCGCGCAGCCCGCGGCCCGGCCGAAAGCGTGCGATCGCCCCCGTGCTGCGTCGATAGGCGGCGGCGTCGTTTTCGCCAATCCGGCGCTCCGTTACGTCGCGAAACAGCTTCTGGTGCGACTCTGGGAACAGGCTGTCGGCCACCAATCTGGCCGTCGTCTGCATACTCTGCGTCCGCTCCCGCCGCAGCGCCCGCACCCGCCGCCAAAGGGTGAACACCATCGACCGCGGTGGTGGCCACAGCCCAGGCAGGGTGTTGATCAACACGAGGCTGCGCACCCAACCAGGGTTGGCTATCGCCAGCTGCTGCGCTACCATGCCACCCAGGCTCAGCCCGACGACGTGCACGTGCCCACGACCGAGCGCCGTGATCAGACCAGCCACATCACTCGCCAGCAGGGCCATGGTGTACGGTTCGTCCGGTTTGTCCGACCGGCCGTGTCCGCGCAGGTCCGGCACGATGCACTGAAAATGCCGCCCCAGGTCGGGCAGCTGGAACACCCAATCGTCAGCGCTGGAGCCAAGACCGTGCAGCATGACGACCGGCGGGCCATCCCCCCACGATTCGTAGCGCAGCCGAATATTGTTTACATAAATGTAAGGCATAGGTCCTCGCCACGCCGCGTCAGCCGGCCAGATTGCACGGGGTCGCGATACGCGGGTGCCAAAAACGGCACGGTGATCTCACGCACCAGGTATACTGTGCTGCTCGGCGTGCCGCAGGCGGGTTTGCGCAAACTGCGTCACCCAGCAGGCCACCATGTGAAACCCCCACGTCAGCCACAGGTTACCGCTTACGAGGAACAGCACCGTCGATGCCAGTGCAATGCTGAGGCGCGTCATTTCTACAAAGGTGCCGGTTGGTGTGCGCACGGTGTACCGCCACCCCGGGTTGGCCAGCCAGCTCAAAACCAGCAGACCGCAGCCCACCCAGGCACCCCAATAGGCAGCGGTCTCGCTGCGCACACCGGCCAGCGCGATAAAAGCTGCACTGCCCACACGTAACAAAGCCCAATAGAGCTGTTCGGCTGCCGCCAGGAACGGTACGAGATAGGCTGGCACAGCCTCACGCGCGGCCGCTGCCAGGTCCACCGGGGATAGTGCACCGTCACTGGCGGCCCACGTGCGATAGTGCCACGCCGCGAGGGCCAAAATGATCAAGAGGGCGCTCGCGACGAGCAATCCATTCCCAAACGAACGCAGCCAATCGAGCTGCGCCAAACCCATCGCCGAACTCGTCACCAGACCAGTCTGCACAGCCAGGAAGGGTGGTATGCCAAAGCCAAAAAACCGTCCGGCGAACAAAACCGTTCCCCGGCTCCAGGGTCGCAAGGCCGGCACGAACCAGAACAGGTTGGTGATCAGTACGTACAGCCCCAGGCACACGACGACCCACAACCAGACGTCCTGATCGAGACGCGCCTGGCGGATACCTTGCAGCCAAGCAAGCACCCACGCGGGTGGAAACGGTGAGCCGGACGTGGAATTGGGCATGGCTGGAGAATACCATAGAATGTTGCGTCAGACAACAATCGGGGATAGGGGATAGGGGGTGGGGGTTGGGGGCTGGGGGCTGGGGATTAGAGTTTGTTGCGTGGATATGGCTTTTCCTGTAAAATGGGGTCAACGACGGTTTCGTAGGCTGGAGGAGGTTTTGCTGTGCTGACGCCGGAGCAAATCGCGGAGCTGCGGGGACGCATCGAAGCGGAGCGCGCGGTGCTGCTGGAGCGCATCGCCAAATTGGAAAAAGACGTGACGACGCCAGAAGAGGCGTTCGATTCGGTCGAAGATCGGGGTGAGGATGCCTGGCATCTGCTCAACCACGAACGCGCTATGACCGAAATCGGGCGCGGCCGGCAGGAGCTGGCACAGTTTGACAGGGCCCTGGCGCGCATGGCGGAAGGCACCTATGGCTACAGCGAAGTGTCCGGCAAACCGATCCCGACCGAACGTCTGGAAGCCCTGCCGTGGGCCACGACGCTGGTAGGCGAACGCGTACCCGACTAAAGCGGCTCGTCCATATCGATCAGCCGGCCAAGGTTGTTCACGATAGCCACGATGAGATCCCAGTCAGTCGAGACGATGTCTTGTGCGTGTGCCAGGTTGTTCCGCAGACGCTCCAGCCGTTTGATGACTTCGTCACCCCGGCGTCGCGAGGCAAAACCCGCCTGGTTGCGCAAGGTATCGTTGCGCACGACAATCTGCCCCTTGTCGGCAAACTGCAGACAGTCGAGGAGGTGTGCGTCCAGGCTGCGGCGCTGACGTTCGGCCTGCAGCTGGCGTGCCTTTTCGAGCCGTGACGGTGAGAGATACTGCATCCAGCCTTCGTCGCGGTGAAAGTGCTGCCGGATCAACGCCAGGAAACGCATCTCAAGCACTGTAATCAATCCAAACAGCCACATACGCACCGGTGGATCCTGCAGGTCACGCCGGGTGATGATACCGGCGACCGTACCCATGGACCTGACAAAAACCCAAGGCACCGTGTCGAGGGCACGCACGACGTCCAGCAGCAGCGCACTATCGGCCAGCACCACCGCCGTGGCAAAATCGTGCACCGCCTCGCCGCAAGGTCCTTCACCCAGTTCCTCGAATACCAGGAAGCCCGTGGCCAGGCCGTCACTGCGCACGCCGGCCACGCGATACCGCTGCTCGGCCATGCTGGTGCGCACGTCGCTGGCAGGTGTGGTGGCATCGAACGACGGCAGTGGCTCGGCGATGTCACGTGCGACGATGCTGCGTACAAATGTCTTGTTGATGTCGTAGGTGGATATTTCGTTGATCATAGGTGATGTGACCTTTATGCAACCTCTCGATGTCTCCAGTTTGCTGATTCTTGCCCTGGCCGCCATGGCAGCGGGCGCGGTCAACGCCATCGCTGGGGGTGGAACACTTATCTCGTTCCCGGCGCTGACCGCCGTGGGCGTGCCGGCGGTCGCAGCCAACGTGACGAACACTGTTGCCTTGACACCCGGTTACCTGGGTGCCACAGTGGCGCAGGCGGCCGATCTGCGCGGCCAGCGGCGGCGTCTGTGGCTGCTGGTGCCGACGGGTGTGGCCGGCGGTGTGGTGGGGGCGCTCCTGCTGGTGTCGACTGATGAAAAACTGTTTCGCGCCCTGGTACCCTATCTGATCTTGCTGGCCTCACTGCTGCTGGCGATCCAACCACGCGTGCGGACGTGGCTCGACGCCCGACGGGCCAGGCAGGTTGCACCACCGCGCGCACGGGATATCTGGGTGGTGCTGCCCGTCTTTGCGGCTTCGATCTACGGCGGCTACTTCGGTGCCGGGTTGAGTGTCATCATCCTGGCGGTGCTGGGTCTGGTATTGGACGACAACCTGACGCGCCTGAATGCCCTCAAGCAGGCCATTGCCTTTGCGGTCAACGTCGCGGCGGCCTGTTTTTTCCTTTTTTCCGGTCTGGTTGTCTGGTTGGCGGCTGTGGTCATGATGTTTGGCGCAATTGCCGGCGGTGTGCTGGGTGGACGGCTGGCCAGCCGTATCTCACCCAACATCCTGCGCCGGATCGTGGTGGTGATTGGCGTTGCCGTGGCGCTGATCTACTTCGTGCGCTGATACGCCACAAGGCAGATGTGGCCGTAGCTCCAATTCATTGGCACAAATTCGCGTTCATTGGCGGTTCACCCCAGGCGCACGGCGCGGCCAAGTGCGGCCGACTGATACACGGCCAGGGCTACTTCCAGCGCCCTGTAACCATCTTCACCGGTGACGCCCGGCGCACGCTGCTCTCGGATCGCGCCGATAAATTCGGTGATCATCGCCTGGTCGGGGTCGGAGCCCCAGGCCAGCCAGGCCGGATGCTGCGGCTGGTTGCTGTAGACCGTCAGGTTCTGCACAAAGGCGTCGGCGTGGGCCACGCCGCGTTCACCCACCAGGTCCAACGACAGCCCACCCCACGTCGGGTAGTTAGCCGGCCGGCTCCAGCTGCAGTCGATGGTGGCAAAGGTGCCGTCTTCGAACGTGAGCATCACCTGCCCGCCGGTTTCGACGGTGACGCTGTCACCGTGAATGATGCGGTTGAGCTGGGCGTAGACCTCGACCACCTCACGCCCCAGGAACCAGCGCAGCACGTCGGTCAGGTGCACGGTGTGGTCCATGGCCGAGCCGCCGCCGGCCAACTCCTTGTCGACGAACCACTCGCGATAGCGCCGCGGCACCTGCCCCTGGTTGACACCGGTACACGCATAGACCCGCCCCAACCCGCCCTGGTCGAGCAGGGTCTTGACCTCGAGCAGCGGCGCACTGAAACGCATGGGAAACGCTGTCATCAGGACCACACCGGCCTGGCGGCAGGCGTCGATCATGGCCTGGGCATCGGTCAGCGTCGTGGCCAGCGGTTTTTCGCACAGCACGTGCACACCCGCCGCCGCCGCCATCTCGACTGGCTCACGGTGGCGGGCATTTTCGGAACAAACAACTACCCCGTCCGGCCCGGCCGCCAGCAGCGCCTCATAACTGGAGAAAAAAACTGTCCCGTACCGCCGCGCCGCCTCGGCCCCCCGCGCCAGGTTGGCATCGGCAACACCCACAAACTCCACCTCGTGCATGTGTCCCAGGTGGTAGGCATACGCCTCCGCATGAACATGCGCAAAACTGATCAAACCAATCCGCATCTCCTACTCCCTACTCCCTACTCCGTACTCCGTACTCCCTACTCCCTACTCCCTACTCCCTACCTCCACCACCTCCCCCGTCCGCGCCGACTCCATCGCCGCCAGTGCAATCTCGAGCGCCTTGAGCCCATCCTCGGCGGTGACGGGCAGGGGTACGTGGTTGGCCAGGGCGGCGTAGAAGGTCTTGATCTGGGTCGTGTACGGGTCTTCCAGCAGCGGGCTGCTCGGTACGGGCACGTCGGGTGTGTCGGCCGCGGGTACCGGCTGGCGGAAGATGCGCACGGCGGTACTCGCATCGGAATCGTGCAGGATCAGACCCTGGGTGCCGGCGATTTCGAACTGCGTGCGAAAGGTCGGTGGCGGGTAGGCCCAGGAGCCTTCGACGTGCGAGATCGCGCCGCTGGTGTGGGTCAGGATGGCCAGCGCATGGTCGAACGGTGCGCCTGGGTGCTGCTGGTCGACGCTTTTGGCCATGACACGGACCACGTCGCCGGCCAGCCAGCGTGCGCAGTCGAAATCGTGGATCATCAGGTCGAGCATCATCCCGCCCGATTTATCTTTGTCGACAAACCAGTTATCTTCGGCTTTTTTGGGCTGAAAGACGTTGCGTTTGAAACGCAGCACGGCCAGCTGGCCGATCTCACCCGCGTCGACTGCTGCCTTTGCGCGTACGTACTCGGGGAAAAAACGCACGACGTGCGCTACCAGCAGTTTGACCCCTGCGGCCTGGCAGGCCGCAATCATCGTCTCGGCCTGCGCTGTGGTGCGCGCCAGCGGCTTTTCGCAGACGACGTGTTTGCCGGCAGCGGCCGCCCGTAAAGTCTGTTCATAGTGCAAATGCGTCGGCGTGCACAGGTCCACCACGTCGACGTCCGGCAGGAGCTCGTCCAGACGTCCGTATGCCCGTGCCCCATACGTGGCTGCCAGCGGTCCGGCCGCCGCGGCACTCGTGGCCACAAACCCCACAACCTCCGCCGCTGTCTGCCGCCACCCCGCCGCATGCACCGTCCCCATCGCCCCCACGCCCACTATGCCTACACGCATCACCAACTCCTCTTCTTGCGGATCATCGCTCCCTCACGACATTCCTCCCCCTCAAGCCGTTCTCCGCATCACGGCAATCCTCCCCTCAAGCCGTTCCCCTCATCACGACATCCCTGACAAAACCCCTCTTCTCATCATGACAGTCCCTGCTACCAGCCATCTCCACGACACAACGTCCCCATCCACACAAACCTTCCACTAAACCCTACTCCGTACTCCCTACTCCGTACTCCCTCCCCCTGCTTGATCGCCCCCGGCGTCAGCCCCCTTATCAACTGCCGCGAGAACACACTGGTCAAAATCAAAATCGGCACCATCGACAG
>JAYRNS010000835.1:0-4995 GCA_041912075.1 Anaerolineae bacterium | reverse complement strand
GACGAACAGGTTGAGCCGTGCATCTACATCATGCCCTCCGTTTCGGCGCGGGCGATGTCGTTAGTTTCACCGGCGGTGGTGGTAAGACGACCGCCATGTTCCGGCTGGCGTCGGAGTTGGTCGCCCGCGGTTTACGTGTCGTCACGACGACGAGCACACGCATTTTTGCCGCTCAAACCGGCCTGGCCCCGTTTCACGTCGAAACCGATGGCACCACCCTCCCCAACCCGCCACGTCTGCAGGCGCTGCTCGCCGAGTGGGGTCAGGTGCTGGTGACAGGGCCTGTTGCCCCGGGTGCGGGCAAGGCGGAGGGTGTCACCCTGGCGGTGATCGAACAAATCCGCCAGCTGCCCGGCGTCGACGTCGTGCTGGTTGAGGCTGACGGCTCGCGCATGCGGCCGTTCAAGGCACCGGCTGCTCACGAGCCGGTAGTGCCGGCGTGTACGACCATCCTGGTACCCGTGGTGGGTCTCGACGTGTTGGGGAATCCTTTGGATGACGAGCACGTCCATCGCGCCGGGCAGGTGAGTCTCCTCACTGGGTTAAGCGTTGGTGACCGGGTCGATGGTCAGGCGGTGGCCAGTCTGCTGGCGCATCCCGAGGGGGGTGCCAAGGGACGTCCGCCCGGGGCACGTCTCGTGCCGCTGCTCAACAAGCTGGACCTGCTGGCGCAGCCGGATACAGCCGCATTGCCCCCTCCGGTGCAGGATGTGGTCACCCGGCTGCTGGCGCAGCCGCCGGTCGATGAAGTGGTTGTGGGTGCCGTGCGTGTCGCCGACCCGGTCGCCCACGTGGTCGGACGGGTGGCGGGAGTCATTCTGGCTGCCGGCGCCGGGCTGCGCTTTGGTGGTTTGAAACAGCTGGTGCCCTGGAAGGGCCGGCCGCTCGTGCAGCACGTGATCGCCACCGCACTGGGATGCGCAGTTCTCGACCGCATCGTGCTGGTGCTGGGTTGCGGCGCGGAGGCGATACTGCCGGCCATACAGCCGGTTGCCGGCCGAGTGCAGATCGTGCGCAACGACGCCTGGTCGGCTGGCCAGTCCACCTCGCTGCACGCTGCTCTGCACGCGATTGCGCAGGACGAGCGCACGGTGTCGGCGGCTGTCTTCCTGCTGGGTGACCAGCCGGACAGCGCACCCGACGTCATCGATGGCCTGGTGGCTGCCTACCAGCGCACCCGCGCCGATCTGGTCGTGCCGTACTACCGCGGTCAGCGCGGCAACCCCGTGTTGTTCGATCGCCGTACGTTTGCCGCGCTGCATGCCCTGACCGGTGACACCGGCGGGCGCGCACTGCTGAATGATCCTACCTGGTCGAGAGCCATGGTCGAATTCACAGGGTCATCCCCGCGCGACATCGACACACCCGCCGACCTGAACGACGCATGAAAATCGGCCTGCTGATAGACACGTATAAACCTGTCACCAACGGTGTCACCAATTTCGTCAGTTTGCACAAGCGTGCCCTCGCAGCTGCTGGCCACGAACCCTGGGTGATTACCTTTGGCCACACCCAGTACCGGGACGACGAACCGAACGTTGTGCGATCACGCGGTCTCCCACTGGGTACCACCGGCTATTATGCCAGCGTCGGTTACAGCCAGGCCGCGCGCCGGGTGTTGTCAGCCCTCGACATTTTTCACGTGCACCACCCGTTTTTGAGTGGCACCCTGGCAGTACGGCTGAGTGAGCGCTACGGCATTCCGATGGTTTTCACCAATCATACACGCTACGACCTGTACACCACCGAGCATTTGCGGCAGCTGCCGCCAGGACCGGTCGACACCGTGCTGTCGTCGTTCTTCGAGTGGTTTACCCGGCGCTGCCAGGTGGTGATCGCCCCATCGGCCGGCATTCGCTCGGTCTTGGAGAAGTGGCACGTGCAGTGCCCAGTCGAGGTGATCCCCAACGGCATCGAGCTGGCACCGTTCGCCAACCCGCCGTGGCAGTCGACGCGAGACGCTGAGGGGATCCCCAGCAATGCCGTCGTGGCCATCTTTATCGGCCGTATGGCGCCCGAAAAGAATGTCGAGTTTCTGCTGCGGGCTTTTGCCGCCGCACAGCAGGAAGTTTCACCTGCATTCCTGCTGATCGTCGGCGGTGGGCCAGAGCTGCGCCGCTACCAGGCGCTGGCCGAAACGCTGGGTATCGCCAGCCGGGTGCGTTTCACCGGCGCCATGCCGTACACCCGTATCCCCGGTTACCTGGCCCTGGCTGATTTTTTCGTCACTGCCAGTGTTACCGAAGTGCACCCGCTGACGGTGTTGGAGGCCATGGCCGCCCGCCGGCCGGTGCTGGGCATCGCCTCGCCGGGGATCAGCGACACGATTGTCGACGACGTCAACGGTTTCACAGTGGCGAATAACCTGCCAGCACTGGCTGGTAACCTGGTGCGTCTGTTTCGTGACGCCGCCCTGCGCACCCGGCTGGCCGAAGGAGCGGCGCACACGAGTCGTCAATACGATATCCAGCAAACCCTACAGCGCCATCTGGCCCTGTACGAACAGGTGCTGCGATACCCCATCGCAGCGCCTTGAGCCCGCCGTTGCCGCTGCACACAGGGCGAGATGCCGGCAGACCGCCATACATTTTTCGTGACGCATTGCGTAACAAACTGCGCACAATCCGGGCGCACAATATGATATATCGCATACTGACTCACCACCGACCTGCTTATAATCACCCTATTGTGATTTTGTGCACAAAACATTCACGAACATGTGCTTGTGTACGATCGTCGGTATGATGCCTAAAGGAGGACCTTTTCGATGGCTGGACTGGACAACGATACCCTCAACATGATTCTGGCAACTTTGCAGAAGTTTGCCGATCGCGAACTGAAACCCGAGTACCTGCTTGAGCTGGACCACAAGGACGAATTCCCCACCAAGGTATTGGAAGACCTGTACGGACCGCAATTTGGACTGCATTTGCTCTTCATCCCGGAAGAGTTCGGCGGTATGGGCGGCGGCGCGCACGATATTTACCGTGTCTCTGAAGTAATGGCGGGGATCGATCTGGGTGTGGCCACCGGTGTGCTGGCGACGTTCCTGGGCACCGATCCCATCACGGTCGGTGCCACACCCGAACAGAAAGAACACTGGATGGGCCGCATCGCCGAGGAAGGACTGCTCGTCGCCTACGGTGCCACCGAGCCACAGGCTGGCAGTGACCTGGGTGCCCTCAAGACCAAGGCCGAGCCAGTCGTGGAAGACGGCAAAGTGACTGGTTACAAGATCACCGGTCGCAAGCAGTGGATCAGCAACGGCGGTGTCGCGGCCATTTACACCATCCTGGCGAACGCGCCGGGTGGTCCTTCCTGGTTCGTCGTCGAACACGATGCCGAAGGTTTCACCAAGGGCAAACCCGAGGACAAACACGGCATCCGCGCCAGCAACACGGCCGCTCTGTTCCTGGAAGACGTCTACGTCCCGGCCGACCGCCTGGTAGGTCTGGTCGAAGGCCAGGGCCTGGCGCAGGCGCAGGCGGTATTTGGTTACACCCGTCTGATGGTGGCGGCATTCGGCATGGGTGCCGGCTGGGCCGCCCTCAAACGCGCCATCCCCTACTCGCAGGTGCGTGTCCAGGGCGGTGCGCCCCTGTCGCGCAAACAGGGTTACACGCACAAGCTGATCGTGCCCAACGCGGTACACCTGGAGGCGTCGCGGGCTTACATCGAGTGGACCGCCGAGCGTATCGACGGTGGCGAACCGGACCTGGCCACCGAGGGTGCGGTCGCCAAGTATCTGGCCACCGAAGCCGGCAACAAGGCAGCCGAAGATGCGATCCAGGCCCACGGCGGCTATGGTTACACCAAAGAATACATGGTGGAGAAGATCAAACGCGACGTGCGCATCACCACCATCTATGAAGGCACCTCCGAAATCATGGAATGGACAATCGCCCGTGACCGCTGGCAGCTCCACCTCAAGACCAGGGGTGCGTACTACAACGACTGGGCGTCACGATTGGAGAAGGTTCAGCGCAGCGAGCCGGACAACGGTGCCGGCGCGGCGGCCCTCGCCCTGCGCGCCCTGGCCGTGATCCTGGAGCGCTGCCGCATCGACCGCCTGACGCGTAACCAACACGTGCTGTTCCGCCTCGGTGAGCTGATTGCTTATGCCGAAACCGCGGCTATTTTCTCCGAACGGGTGGTCAGCCATCCGACGCATGCCATCCCGCTCGACGTGCCCACACGCCAGGCCATGGCGCGCATCCATGCCCGCGAAGCCGCGCTCAAGGTGGGTGCCGAGGGGCTGCGCTGGGCGATTGGAGCCGGCCAGACCGATCCCAACCTGGCCGGTTCGCTGAACCTGCCGGCCATTTACCAGGCGCAGGCTGGTCTGATCGAGGACATGGATTTCGTCGCGGCGAAGCTCAACGCGGCCTTCCCGGCTGAGTGATGGTACGTGATGCCACCATCCACCCTGTTGGGACAAGAGCGAAAGGAGACCAGACGATGAGCGATACTGCCGACCGGGCAGTTGCGGTGGTTGGGGTGGGTGCGGTCTTCCCCGACGCCCTGAACGCCGCCGCCTATTGGAGCAACATCCGTACCAAACGCTACAGCATCACCGAAGTACCACCGGAACGCTGGAGCATTGCCGATTATTACGATCCTGATCCTTCGGCACCTGACAAAACCTACAGCAAGATTGGCGGCTGGGTTCGCGGCTTCGAGTTCGACTGGAAAACGTTCCGCATCCCGCCGCGCGTCGCCGGTGCGATGGACGAAGGCCAGCAGTGGGCCGTGACGATTGCCGCCGAAGCACTGGCCGACTACGGTTATCCCAACCGTCCGCTCGACACCGAACGTACCGGCGTCATCGTCGGCACGGCCATGGGCGGCGAGATGACCTACATCACTGGCTTGCGTATCTTCTTCCCTGAATTTGCCAATGCACTGGCCGAAGCGGGAGAGTTCCGCCGTCTGCCGTCCCCGGTACGCGACACGATCATGGCCGAGTGGCGTACGCGGTTCAACGAGTTGATTCCT
>JAYRNS010000834.1:0-16805 GCA_041912075.1 Anaerolineae bacterium | reverse complement strand
CAAATATTTGGTGCAGCGAGGGCCGGCGCAAATCGGCATCGACCAGGATGACCTGCTGGCCGGTCTGTGCCATGGCGGCAGCCAGGTTGGCCGCGGTGGTGCTCTGGCCCGCGGCCGGCTCCGGGCTGACGACGGTGACCGGGCGCAGCGGATGGTCCAGCGCAGCAAAGCGCAGGTTGGCGCGCAGCACGCGGTAGGCTTCGGCCCCCGGTGCTTTGGGGTCGTGCAGGATGGCCGGACCGGCACCGTTGGCGGCCGGACCGCGCGCCACCGTGGCTAAAACCGGGAGTGACGTAGCCGCGGCCGCACGCGCAGCCGTGTTGAGACGGTCATCCAGGGCCTCGACCAGCAGGGCAAACGCCAGCGCCATGGCCAGGCCGACGATGGCGGCGGCCAGGGCGTTGAACAGCGGTCGCGGCCGCACTGGCGCAGCACCGGCGGTTGCCGGCTGTACGAGCGTGATGTTGTCGGCCGACTGGGCTTCGGCCAGCCGGATGCTCTCGTAGCTGGTGGTGAGGGTACTCAGTGACTGGCGCAGCCGGGCCAGGACGTCGGTGTTGGCCTGACCGGCCTCTTCAGCCTTGATCTGACTTTCGATCGTGCTGATCTGCTGTTCCAGGTTGCCTTTGGAGGCCGCAAATCGGGCCACCTGACGCGCCCGGTTGCTGGCAATGAACGTTTCGGCGAGGGTGTCGGCGATGGTGGTGGCGTCCTTGGGGCTGGCGGCCTCGACCTGTAAACGAATCAACTGCGTATCACGAATGGGCACAGCGCTGGCTGTGAACTCCCACGCCCGGTTGGGGTCCATTTCTGCCAGTCGTGCTTTGGTGGCGTCGAACGTGGCCGGCTGGCCGATGATTTCGGCGTAGGTCGTGGCCAGCCGCTCGCCAGCCACGACGGCGCTCACGTCGGCAACCACTGGCGCGGCCGGGGAGACCTGAAGCAGGGCTTGAGCGCGGAAGATTGGCGTCGTGCGTATACTCAAACCATAGGCTACCGCGGCATAGAGCAGCGGCAGGAACACGAGCAGCCACCAGCGCCGGCGCAAAAACGCCAGGTAAGGGGTCAAATCAGGCATGTCACGAACCTCTTGTTTCGTCAGGTCTCGGCAACTCGCCGGTAGACATCCAGGGTTGCCTGGGCGGCTCGCTGCCAGGTAAACTGTGCCGCCCGTGCCAGGCCGCGCTCACGCAGCCTGGCGCCCAGTGCTTCATCGTCCATCACGCGCTGCATACCCGCCGCAATCGATGCCACGCTGGTTGGATCGACCAGCAGTGCCGCATCACCCACCGTCTCAGCAATGGCGCCCGTATGTGACGTCACCACGGGGACGCCGCACGCCATCGCCTCGACCGGCGGCAGACCGCCGCCTTCGTAGAGCGATGGGAAGACAAACAGTGCAGCCCCGTTGAGCAGGCCGACCAGGTCATCCTGCGGAATACGACCCAGGATACGCACCGCGTCGTGCAGCTCAAGACGAGTTACGGCATCGCGGTTGCTGCGGCTGGCTTTGCCTGGTGGGCCGGCCCGGACCAGCGGCCAGGTCACACCGGTGTGACCGGCACGCAGTTGGGCGTAGCCCTCGATCAGCCGCACGACGTTCTTGCGATCGAGCTGTGCGCCGGCAAACATCACGTAGGGCTGCGTCAGATCATAGTGCTGCACGACGGCGGCCGTCACGGCTGGCGGCAGCGGGTGAAACCGCGGATTCAGCCCATAGGGCACGACACAGACCTGTGCGGCGCGCTGATAGACGCGAGCCAGGTCATGCGCGGTTTGCTGCGATGGCACCAGGATTGCCGCCGCCCGGCGTACGGCCTGCTGCACCGACAAGCGGTGGAAGAGACGCCAGGCCGGATGAAATGCCTGCCAGCCATCTTCCAGGATGGTATCGTGGATCGTGACGACCAACGGGCAGGGTAGGGGTGGCAGCGGTGCAATGAACGCCGGCGCATGCAGCAGCAGCGGGCGTCGAGACCACAGCCTGCCCGGCAGCAGCGCTTCGATCCCCAACAGCAGCCCGGCGGCATCGCCGAGCTTATGCCAGGTGCTGGTTTTGTTCTTGAACCCAGGTGCCACGTAGGCGTCGATCTGCCAATCGTTCCCCGCGACCCTGCGCAGCGCGTGCAGCAGCTCGTTGCCGTATGTGCCGATGCCGCTGCGGTTGCGTGCCGGGAAGCTCAGATCGAACACGACACGCCGGCTGGCCGATGTCATTTGCTCACCGACTGCGGCCGGGTGGCGGGTGTGCGCCAGCGCAGGTGAACCAGGTTGAAGCCACACAGCTGCGCCAGCAGCACGAACACAAGACCGCTGCTCATCACAACTGCACCGGCGCGCAGCAGCGTCGGGGCAAAACCCAACCCCAGCGGTATTACCAGCGCCGCGTCCACGGCCCAAGCCACCAGACCAGCCCCTACGGTTGCTGGCAGCAATCGCAGGAGATGACTGGCGAGCTGTCGTACGTCGAGGCTGTGATGACGCACCACCAGAACGCCACCGAACAGTGCGGTTGACACGACCGTGGTCAGCGATAGAGCCAGTGCCAGGCCGAACGCACCCAGCACCCGGCTCAAGACACTGGCCAGCAGCAGATAACTGGCCAGCGCGATCGCCAGCACCCACAGCGGCGAACGTACATCCTGGCGTGCGTGCAGCGCTTTCAGCAGAATCGCTCCGATACCGGCGGTTGTCAAGCCCAGGGCATAACCGGCCAGCAGTTGCGCTGTCTGGATCGTATCGGCTGCACCAAACGCACCACGCTGGTACAGGATCGTAATCCACAGGCGGCTGGCGCCGACCAGCCAGGCCGTACACAGCAGCAGGGGTGGCAGAGTGGTGCGCAGACCACCGGACAGCGCCGTGCGAAAGCCCGCGGGATGGTCAGCCAGGGCTGCCAGGCGCGGAAACAACACGATTGCCAGTGAGCCCGCCACCAGAAAGAGGGGCAGCGACGACAGCTTTTGCGCCAGGGTCAGTCGGGCAACGGCGCCTTCGCCGAGATGCGATGCAAATGTGCGCTCGATGAGCGTGGTCACCTGTGCCAGGCTGGCGTAGGCCAGCAGCGGCACACCCAGCACGACGACGCGTCGCAGCGGGGCAGCCAGCCAGGCCGGTCGATCGACCGGCGGTGAACCACCGTAGGGCTGGCGCAGGGACGTGGCCAGCAGCGGCAGCTGTACCAGCAGCTGCAGACCCATCGCCAGGGCCATCGCCAGTGCCAGCATGCTCACCGTCACGCCCGGTACGAACGCCATCACGGTCAGGGCGGCGAGGCTGCTGAACGCCGGCACGAAGGCTGGCCAGGCAAAGCGCTGGTGGGCATTGAGCAGCGCACCAACCACGCCAGCCAGCACCAGACACAGCGCCCCAGGAAGCAGATACTGCAGCGTTTGTACCGTCAGCACCTGTGTGGCGGTGTCGAAACCTGGTAACAACGCCGGCACCAGACGGGGCAGCAGCGCGACCACCAGGGCCAGGACTGTGCCCAACACCAGAAAGGTGCCGGCCAACACGCGGGCGACAAATCGGCGCGAGCCGAACCGGCTGCGGCTGCGCAGTTCCAGGTACACGGGTACCACAGCCGGTGCAAGTGTACCCGCAACGAGCATTTGCTGCAAAATCGATGGTACCAGCAGTGCCGTGAACAACGCATCGGTCGCCGGACTGGCACCGTACTGGGCGGCCAGGGCCGCATCGCGCAGATAGTTTAGCGCGTTGGTGCCCAGTGTCAAGATGAGCACCACCATGGCGGGACGGCGCAGACTAGTGGCCATCTGATACTTCGCGCACGGTCAGGGCACGCCAGGTGCGTCGCGCCAGCGACAGCAGGAGTGCGGCCCAAAAACGCGGGTAAGACAACCAGAACCAGCGCGAGGCCGCCAGGCGCGGGTACAGGGTGGCCAGCTCGCCACGCGTATGAAAGAGCGTGTGTCGCAGCACCGTCGAGGTTTCGTGCGGTGTTTGTGGCCAGAAACGCAGCGTTTCACCAGGTCGCGGCGGGCGCGCCAGAAAGGTTCGATTGGAGACCCGTCCTGCACGTGCCCAGGTTTGCAGCTGGCCCGACACCTCGTTCGCCAAACGGTGCGCCGCTTCTGCCAGCAGCGGTGTTTGACAGTAGGTGGCGGTGAGTTGGACGGCCGGATACAGAAACCGCGCTTCGCGGCGGGCAAGGGGTGTCAAACCCGCTTCCGCCTGGTCCGCGGACAGCCGGAGACTGGCATGTGCCAGGTCTACGAGCTGGCCCAGCCGGACCTGGCGTTCCAGAACCGAAACCGAGGTGTGGCAGGTCAGATGATGCAGCAGCGTCGCGGGCCGAGGCAGCCAGGCCGACGTGCCAGACCATGATGTGGCAGCCGCCGATTGCCACAGGAAGTCGGTGAGATCAAGGGTGATGCCACGAAAGTCTTCACGGATGTGGCCGTGCAGATCGATCCGGCGCGGGTTGTCGGGATGATCGTAGGTCCAGGAGACGATGCCCTGCTCACCCGGTGGCCGCAGAACGATGTGACGCCAGGTCACATTCTCGACCGTGTAACCCAGGTTTAGCAGCGCATCCCGGGCGCGATCCAGCTCGCCGGCCGGCACGAGAATATCGAGATCGTGCAGGACGCGGTCGGCCACATTGGGATACAGACGCTGGACCAGGAGCACCGCGCCCTTGAGTGGCATGGCGGGGATATCCGCACGCTGCAAGGTGGCCAATGCCGCGTGCAGCTCGGTCAGCAAACGTTGGTTGCGCTGGTCGTTGAGGTCATAACCGGTGGCCGCAGTCTCCTGCATGGCCGCCGGCAGATAGGGGAAAAATTCCGGTTCACGTAGGAGTGGGAGCACGCCCTGTAAATAGGCCAGATGACCGCACGCCTGCCAGGTGGCCCGATCCCAAGACTCGAGCTGCACCGGTCGTGTGGTTGGCTGCAAGAGCCACGCAGCCAGTGTCTCCAACACCTCGGCCAGCTCACCCGTCAGTTTGCCGCTGAAAACTGCTTCTGCACTTGATGCCATAGGTCCGCCGACGTTAGGGGCATGCCTCGATCAGGCTGGTGAGCTGGCGCAGGCCGAGCAGCAGGCGCGGACCTGGCCGGGTGAGCAGGCTGTCGTCGATCACGTGCACCTGACCGGTGCGCAGGGCGGTGGTTTGTTCCCATCCCGGGCGGGTCGTGATGTGCTGGACGCGGGCATCGCTGCCAAAACCACTCCAGGCCAAAACTATCAGTGCGGGATCGTAAGCCTGGATGGTTTCGTCGCTGACTTCGGGGCTGCGCTGGCCTGGCGCGGCCAAACCGCTGACGCCGCCGGCCCACGTCACCAGCTCGGGCACCCACTGGCCGGCAGCCGTCGGCGGTTTGTGCCATTCCTCCACATAGACACGCGGCCGGCGGGACCGCCGGCCGTTGGCCGCGGCAATGGCCGCCATACGCCGGCGCAGGTCCTCCACAACCACCTGCGCCATCACTTCGGCCCCCACAGCTTGACCAATCAACACGATACTCGCCATCACCTCATCCATGTTCTTGGGATCGACGCTCAAAACCGGCAGACCAGCAACCTCCAGACGGACGGCGATCTCGTGCGGCAACAGCGTTGACGTCACGACCAGGTCGGGTCGCAGGTCGTGGATGCGCCGGTCGCGCACATCGAGCCAGCCACCGACGTCGAGCGCCTTGCTGCGGGCCTCGGGCGGCCAGTCGCAGTAGCGCGTGACACCCACGACACGGTCGCCCACACCGAGGGCGTAGAGAATCTCGGTATTACTCGGCGCCAGGGACATGATGCGCCGAGGAGAAGGGGTGGCAGACCCTGTCATGATGGCCGCGTGTCCCGGTGCGGCAAATCGGCGGCCGCCAGGTTTTCGGTCACCTGGGTGGGCGTCTTGGCGCCGGGGATGACTGTGCTGACGGCCGGATGGTCGAGTGCGAACCGAATGGCGAGCTGGGCGGGGGTGGCACCCCCTGAAGCCATGTTCTCCATGAGCAGGTGCGCCGCCAGCAGGCGTTGGTTCAGGTAGGCCGCCGGCCAGCGGCTGCGGTGGTCCTGCGGGCCAAAGGTGACACCCGGCGCATAGCGTCCGGTGAGCAGCCCATTGGCCAGCGGCTCGCGTACGATGATACCGACGTTGGCGGCCTGGGCGATGGGGAAGAGCGTCTGCGCAGCCTCGCGGTCCAGCAAATTGTACACCACCTGCAGCGCATCTACCTGACCGCTGGCAATGGCTGCCTGGCCTTCCGCGGCGTCGTGGATCGAAACACCGCAGAAACGGATCTTGCCGGCGGTTTTGAGCTCGGTCAGCACCGTCCACGTTTCATCGGCAGCCAGCACCTCCAGGCTGGGGTTGTGCAGCTGGTACAGGTCGATCGCGTCGGTGCGCAGACGGCGCAGGCTCTGTTCACAGGCAAAGCGAATGTAGTCAGCGGCGAACGACACGCGGTGGGTCACCGGCAGGACAGCACCTGGGGCAAAACTGCTGAGCGGTTGGCCCAGATACCCTTCGAGATGCGGGGCAAGGGCGGGATCGACGGCATAGTTGTAGAAGTTGCCGCCGACCTTGGTCGCCAGCACCACACCCGCCCGCTCGCGCCCAGCGGCCAAAACCTCACCAAGCAGGCGTTCACTGTGACCATGTCCGTAGACGTCAGCCGTGTCGAAGAAGGTGCAGCCCAGCGCCAGTGCACGACGAATTGCCGCACGCGATGTCTCATCGTCGGTTAGCCCGTAACTGTTGCCATACGCCGCGCCACCCACGGCCCAGGCGCCAAAGCCCACAGCCGAGACGCACAACCCAGTGCGGCCGAGTGATCGGTATTCCACGGATGCTCTGGAGACCTCGATGGTGAATTGGCTGCGATTGTACCACAGGTCAGGGAGATGTGCATGTTCGGGGGTGGGGAGGTGGGGAGTAGGGAGTACGGAGTAGGGAGTAGGGGTTAGGAGTCGGGATGGGAATGGGTTGGCGGGATGGGGATGGCTTGGGGTTGGTGTGGATGGTGATGGAGTGAAGGCTTGGCGAATGGGGGCAGTATTGAGTATAATACAGGTACGGTTGATGGTTTTGATTGCACCCGAAAGAAGGAGCTTCTATATGACTGCAGACACGGCCAAGATCGAAGGGCTGGTCGCCAAGTTGGGCAAGGATCACAATGGACAGGAACGGCAGCACGCCCGCGAAGAGCTGGTGAAGATGGGTTCGCCCGCAGTGCCTTACCTGGTTGAGGCAACGCACGATCACGATTCGCAGCGCCGCTGGGAGGCGGGCAAGGCCTTGGGCAGCGTCATCGACAGCCGGGCAGCACCGGCCCTCGTGGTCATGCTTGAGGACAAGGAATTGAGCAACCGCTGGGTTGCCGCGCACAGTCTGAGCCTGATGGGAAAGCCAGCGGCGGTTGCGCTGCTGCATGCCCTCGTCGACAGAGCCAACTCGACCTGGCTGCGCGAAGGTGCTCACCACGTGCTGCGCGATATGGCCGGTTCGTACCTGGGCAAGACCATTTCCCCTGTCTTGCAGGCACTGGAAAACAGCGATGCCGAGAGCCTGGTGCCGATTGCAGCCCATGAGGCACTGCTCAAGCTTGAGGCTTGATGGACATTGACCGAAGGAGAACGACCATGAGCACAGATGACCGGTTGCGTGCCCCTGGACACGAGCAGGATGATCCCGAGGCACATGATCCCCTGGACTCGCTGTTAGGCAACCTTCAGGGTGAGAGTGCATCGCCGTCGGAGAAAGTCGACCTGGGTGCGCTGCTGGGTGGGTTGTCTGGTGGCGGTGCGCCTGCCGGCGGCGAAGCGGACCTGGGTGGCCTGCTCGGTGGCCTGCTCGGCGGCAGCAGTGCCCAGGGTGGCGAGGCCGATCTGGGTGCCTTGCTCGGTGGCCTGCTCGGCGGCGGTGGTGCAGCGGGTGGTGGCCAGGCAGATTTGGGGGCTCTGTTGGGCGGTCTGGGCGGCCCTGGCACAGCACCGGCCGGGGGTGGCGCCGACCTGGGGGCCTTGTTGGGTGGCCTCTTGGGGGGTGGTGCCAGCCAGGGTATGGACAGCCCGGATGACTTTGTGTCGTCCGCACTCGGCGGCGGCCAGAGCGGCGGTGGATTGTTGGGGAGCCTACTGGGTGGACTCTTGGGCGGTAGTTCACCGAGCAGCGGCGTGACTGCATCGGGTGGTGTCACCCAGGCACTGCTTCAAGCTGCGCTGGGCTTCTTGCTCCAGGCCCTGGCCAACCCCCAGCGCAGCGGCGTCGATTCAACCGACGTCATGGCGCGCCTGGGCAACGGCACCCTGGACACCGACTACGTGCGCCAGTCAGGTCTGGCAGCGCAGTTCAGCCAGGAAGCGAACGTCGACGAGGAAACCGCCGCACAGACGCTTGAAATGGCGCTGCGCGCCATGGGCGGCCTTGCGCGCTAGAAACCGCGCCGATCACAAATCCGAGACCGCCAGCAGCCCTGCTGGCGGTCTCGATAATCCCTTCCATCTTTTCCCGCCACGGCCGTCAACGAACCGGGCGACAAATCAACGCATGCAGCCCAGAGCACCTACCTCGCCAAGAACCACGATGGTCACGCCCGCGCGCGGCGGCGTAACAACCACTTCCATACTTCGACAAACAGCAGCACGGCCAGACTGGCACCAAGGGCAATGGCCACGTCACGCAGCCCGAGCGCCTGCGTCTTGAAAATGCCTTGAAAGAACGGCACATACAGCACGACAAGCTGCAAGAGCACCGTCGAAACGACGGCAATCACCATCGAGCGGTTGGTGAACAGCCCGGTTTTGAGGATCGATTCCGTTTCCGAGCGAATCTCGATGGCCAACACGATCTGCGAGAAGATCAGCGTGGTAAACAGCAGCGACTGCCAGGCCGGGTCGCCGGTCGTGTACGACCAGAGGCCGATGCCAAGCGACACCAGACTCATGAAGATGCCAGCGACGATGATGAACAGCGCCATGCCGTGCCCAAAGATGCTTTCGGTGGGTGAATACGGCGGGCGTTTCATGATATTCTTTTCGGCCGGTTCGACACCCAAGGCCAGCGCCGGCAGTCCATCGGTCACCAGGTTCATCCACAGGATCTGCAGGGGCAGCAGAGGAATCGGCAGGCCCAGAAACGGGCCGAACAACATGACGGCAATCTCGCTGGCGTTGCAGCTCAACAGGTACTTGATGAACTTGCGGATGTTGTCGAAGATGATACGCCCTTCTTCGACCGCGGCGACGATCGTCGCAAAGTTGTCATCGAGCAGGACCATGTTGGCTGCTTCTTTAGAAACGTCAGTGCCGGTGATCCCCATGGCGACGCCGATGTCGGCCTTCTTCAGGGCCGGCGCGTCGTTGACCCCATCACCCGTCATCGACACGATGTTGCCCAGCTCCTGGTAGGCTGTGACCAGCCTGATCTTGTGTTCCGGTGCCACCCGTGCGAAGACTGAGGTGTCGCGCGCCCGCGCTTTGAGCGCCTCATCCGAGAGATCGTCCAGCTCCTGACCGGTGATGAACAGGTCGTTGCTGGTGATGCCGATCTGTTTGGCAATGTGTCGCGCGGTCAGCGGATGATCACCTGTGATCATGACGGGACGAATACCGGCCGAGACGCACGTCGCTACCGCATCCTTGACCTCTGGACGCGGCGGGTCCATCATTCCGAACAGCCCGACCAGGGTCATGTCCCGTTCCAGACTGGGCAGGACGGCGCTATCTGGCGGGCTGTCCAGGGTGCGCAGAGCCACACCCAGGACTCGCATCCCCTGCTGGGCGAGCTCGTCGTGTGCCTGCATCACACGCGTGCGCCAGTCACTGTCGAACGGCTGGGTGACGCCATCGACCCACACGTCGCTGGTCAGGGGCAGCAGGCCATCGATGGCACCTTTGGTGAACGCCAGGTAGGGGGGCAGGGGACCCTGGTTGGCGCGCCGCAGGTAGATAGGCTGCAGACTTTCCGGCACCTCCTCGATACTTTGTGGCGCGCGGTGCACCGTCGTCATACGTTTGCGCACGGAATCGAACGGCAGCTCGCTCACCCGTGGAAAGGCGCTGTCGAGGTCGTCTTTGAGAATACCAAATTCGGCCGCCGCCAGCACGAGTGCGCCTTCAGTTGGGTCACCGACGGCGTGAAAGTGCGGCTGGCCGTTCTGTTCCACCATCAGTGACGCATCGTTGACCAGGGCGCCGCTGACCAGCAGGAGGTCGATCGTTGGCACGTGACTGGGGCCAGCGGCCAGTTTGTCGGCGCGTGCCAGACCAAAGTGCCCGACCTCGGCGGTCTGCGTCAGGTCGATGCGATGGTTGGCGATATCCAGTGCCGTCACCGTCATGCGGTTCTGGGTCAGGGTGCCGGTTTTGTCCGAACAGATGACCGTGACCGAGCCAAGCGTCTCGACCGCCGGCAGCTTGCGGATCAGGGCCTGGCGCTTGAGCATACGCTGCGCACCCAACGCCAGGGCGATGGTCACCACGGCGGTGAGCGCTTCGGGTATAGCGGCCACAGCCAGGCTGACCGCCGTCAGCAGCATCTCTTCCCATGGCTCGCCGCGCAGGATCCCGCTGAAAAAGACGATCGCCACCAACACCAGGGCGGCAAGGGCCAGGACTCTGCCCAGGGCATCCAACCGCTGCTGCAGCGGTGTTTTTTCTTCTTCGACGGCCTGGATCATGTCGGCAATGTGACCGAGCTCGGTGCGCATACCGGTGGCGGTCACGACAAATTCGCCGCGTCCATAGTTGATGATCGTGCCGGAAAAAACCATGTTGCGCCGGTCGCCCAGGGCCTTTTCGGTCTCGAACACGAGATCGGGTTCTTTATCGACCGCCTCCGCTTCGCCGGTCAGCGCTGCTTCCTGGGCGCGCAGGTTGACACTCTGCAAGACACGACCATCGGCCGGTACCACGTTGCCGGTTTCCAGGACCACAATGTCACCGGGCACCAGGTCGCGCGCCGATACCTGCTGCAAGCTGCCGTCACGCCGCACACGTACCGTCGGCACCGACATGCGTTTGAGCGCCGCCATCGACTGCTCGGCGCGATATTCCTGTGTAAAGCCGAGGATGCCGTTCAACACGACGATGGCCAAAATGACGACCGCTTCGATCTCATCGCCCAGGAATATCGAGACGATGGCCGCCGCGATCAGGATCAGGGTCAGGATGTTGGCAAACTGTTCGATCAGGATTTGCCACTTGGTGCGGCCCCCGCGGTCGACCAGCTCGTTGGGACCATAATGGGCTAAGCGCTGCGTTGCCTCGGCCGTGACCAGACCGGTATGCGCATCGGTATCTAACCGTTCGACCGCCGCATCCGGCGTGAGTTGGTACCAGTTGTCGTCGCCGGACAAGGGCTGGGTAGCAGGCTGTGTCATCATTCCTCCTGGTTCAACCGGGCCAGGGACGCACGTTGGCGGCTGGCAGACCCATCGCCCGCGCAATTTCGGCCGCGTGCAGCCGCTCGTGATAGGCCATGATCTTGAACACACCCTCGACCGTGGTGGGAATGCCGGCGGGATGAATACCCCCGACATCCAGTTCATCCGCCGAGAGGGAGTCGATCAACGCCTGCGTCTGTTTACGTTTTGCCTCGCGCCCGCCCAGGATATTCTCCATCGAGCGACTCTGCCCGCGCACGACCGTGCGCTCGTTCCATATATTCAGGTCGAAGTCGGCGGGCAGCTCGGTGCCGGCCAGAAACCGCTTGACCGTGGACTGCAGACCGACTTCGGCCACCGCCAGGTGCACCACCAGATCGTGCACGGTCCAGGCCGGGTTTTCGGTCGACCGCGCCTCGTCGGACGGCTGCACCTGCTGCAGTATCCCCATCAGTTCGTCGCGCGCACCGGCGAGTCTAGTACGCAGGCGGCTTTTTCGTTCTTCGAGTTCCATCTCTATTCCTTCTCTAGAAATCAGAATGGGTGCACTGGCTTCAGGCGAGCAGCGCATATCCCCCATCGATCGTAATCACCTGCCCGACGATCATCGCTGCCGTGGTCGGTGACGATGGCTGTTTTGCCGGTCAGGTTCGTGTGGATCGCCGCGCTCATTGCCCAACCAACGCCCGCAGGAAGAAGATCGTATTGGCCGGGCGTTCGGCCAGGCGGCGCATGAAATAGCCGTACCAGGCCGTGCCATAGGGCACATAGACACGCATGGTGTACCCTTTTCTGGCCAGTGCCAGCTGCAAGTCGCGCCGGATGCCGTACAGCATCTGAAACTCGTAGCGGTCGCGCGGGATTTGGTGCTGGTAGGCGTAGGCCTTGGCCCAGTCGATCATGCGGCCATCGTGCGATGCCACCGCCAGGTGGACGCCGTGCGGGTCACGTCCGCCCGCCGCCAGCATCTGGCTCAGCAGTGTGATCATGTTGGCGTCGACATCGGCCTTGAGGGGGAACGCTACGTTCGCCGGCTCGTCGTAGGCGCCCTTGCACAGCCGGATGTTGGCCAGACCTTCATCGATCAGGGCCTTGACATCCTCTTGGGTGCGGTACAGGTAGGCTTGCAGGACGATACCAACCGGCTCGAAATCGGCGCGCAAACGGCGGAAGATGCTCAGGGTACGGCTGGTAACGGCCGAATCCTCCATGTCGATGCGCATAAAACTGCCGGTGGCCGCCGCTTTGGCCGCAATGCGACGTACGTTGTCGTAACAAAAATCGTCGCCGATGTGCAGACCCATAGCCGTCAGCTTGACCGACACGTGGGACTGCAGCCCGTGGGCCTCGATCGCATCCAGCAGCCGCAGGTACTCGTCGGCGTTGTTGCGGGCCTCCACCTCGCTGGATACGTATTCACCGAGGTGATCGACGGTCGCCAGGATGCCCTGGTTGTTGAGCTGGCGAATCGCCACAACCGCATCTTCTAGATACTCGCCGGGCACGAAACGCCGCGCCGCCCGGCGCGCCGCTGGTACGGCGACGATCATATCCTGCGCCTGCGCATTGTGCGACAGGGCGAGCAAAAAATGGCGCAAGATGTTCAAGACAATTCCCCCTTTGGCGTCTATCCGACATCATTGTCGGGTCAGTTCGATACCGCTCCGGGCTGGGCCCATGCTGTCGGTTCTGTCAGCACCACCTTTGGGAACTCGCCGCGGTCGATCTCGGCCAGCCGGTCGGCACCGAGCTCGAGCAGCTGCTGATGAATGATGTGTGCCTGGCGACGCAAGGCCTCCAATTCGACGCCCATGCACACCGGGGGCAGTGGGTCGAGCCGGTTGAGTCCCCGCCGCAGCAGCTTGATCGCACCGGCCCATTTGCCGTTTTCGATCTGATGCAGTGCCACACCCACCTGCAAGATACCCTGGTACAGGTCACGCACGGGACGTGGCTCCTCGTTCCAGGCATGTTCCAGCAGCTCGTGCTGTTCCCAGTAGTGCCCGGCGTTGAATGCCGCAAAACCAGCCATGGCCAGCGCCGACGGTGCATCGTCCCAGCCCGCGACGTATTGGGGCGGTTGGGCCAGGTGTCTTTCGACCAGGTCTGGCAGCTGCTCGACAAAGTGCGAGCGCGCCCAGGCGTGATCGACACCGGCCCGGCGAGCGGCCTTCAATGCCTCGGTGTTGACGTGGCTGCCAAAGGCGACGATGGGAATGCGACGGGTGTGCGGCAGGGTCTTGGCTCGCTGCACGACGCCATACCAATCATCCCCTACGGCCAGATCGATCAGGATGAGCGCCGGCCAGCGCTGGATAGCTTCCCAAAGACCATCGGCCGAGTCGGCCATATCCGGGATGCCACCCTGTGCGCGGATCACATCCGCCACGCGCACGCTGAACAGCAGGTCGGGGATGTAAGCCGCGATCGTACGCGGCGGGATGGGCGGGCTGTCGGCAGGTGTTGTTGCGGTGGTCATGCTGGCTCGTCACCGTTGGTACCGGGGCGCAGGGTAATGCGGTAGCCGCAGAAGGCGTCGTCACCCAGCAGGTGGTGCTGGCGCACGACGTCGGCCTCTGGCAGAACGGCCTGGATGAAGGCCAGCTCCGAGCCACAGGCCTGGCGATAGCGGCTCGCAACACTGTGCACCGCGCAGTTGAATTCGCGCAAAGCAAACGTGGTATCGTCGAGCTGCTGCCATTCGGCCAGGTAACCATCCTCGTCGAGAATGGCAGCCAGCTCAGCCACGCGCGCGGCCATGGAGTCCAGTGGCTGCAGACGGGCGTGTGCCTGTTGAATCCGGCGCTGGGCGCGCTGCTGGAACAGGGCATCGATCTGCCCGCTGCCGTCGAATAGTTCGACATAACTCAAGAGTTCGTTGGTGAGCTGGGCGTAACTGGTGGGAAACAGGGCCTGGGCCTGGCTGGATAGCCGGTACGCCAGGCTTGGGCGGCCCAAACCGCGTTGGATGGGGGCGCTTTCCACCAGGCCGTCATGCTGCAGCGAGTTCAAATGGCGGCGCACGCCCATCGGTGTGATACCGAGAATCGTCGCCAACTCCTGGCTCGTGAGTGGGCCCTGCTTCTTGAGCGCGATCAGGAGTCGCTGCCGGGTCGTTTGTATCATCGGTGCGCTAAAAAGCGAATGCTGTGTGTCATGGTCCTGGTTGTGGTGGATCTGTCTGAGCAGTCCACGGCTGCGATCGTTGGCAAGATTATAGCATGGGCACAGACCATTGTAAACTCGCGAACCTGACCCAACACCGGCACCACCGAAGGCATCGTAAAAGAATAACTTCCTGCAATCTGAGTGGATTTCGCACCAATTCACGGGAAGTTATTCTTTTACGAGCCCGAACTTAACCAATTCAGCATTATAGCGTATAATGCGTCGTCACGGCAGATTCGGCGCGGGTGGCAGGTACGTCCCCGGCATCATCGACGAAGGAGGAGAGGCTCGTGGTCAACTGGCTGATCGGCATGAATGACTGGGGCACCCAGGTCATCATCGCCATTCAAACCATGCGTAGTGCCCTGTTGGATCAAATTTTTCTGATCGTGACCTTCCTGCACAGCGACATTCTTTACATCGCCCTATTTCCTCTGCTGTATTGGGCGATCGACAAGAAGATTGCGGTTCGCCTGGCCTACGTATTCTTTATCGGCTATTATTACCTGAACAATGTCCTGAAGGATTTCTTCCAGACGCCGCGTCCGGACGATCCGCGCATCGCCGTGCTGTACCCCGAGACCAGTTTTGCCTTTCCCAGTGGTCATGCCCAGGGTGCCACCGTCTTTTGGGGTTACCTGGCCACCCAGCTGCGCCGCACCTGGTTTTGGATCTTGACGGTGGTCTTGATCGTGGCCATCTGTTTCTCCCGCCTCTACCTGGGCGTGCACTATCCTGCCGACGTGATCGGCGGTATCATCATTGGAGTCATCGTAGTGGCACTGGCGCTCTGGCTGGTGCCGGCCATCGAGCGCGTCGTCACACGATGGCCGTGGTTGTGGCAGATGGCACTGGGTGCAGTGGTACCATTGATTCTGTTTTTTCTTTTCCCCACCGACGACGGTGCCCGCGCCGCCGGCATCCTCTTCGGGTTGGGTATCGGTCTGCCGCTGGAAGCACAGACCCTGCGCTTCTCCCCAGCCGGCACGACCGGCCAACGCATTGGGCGGTACGTGGTCGGTCTCGTCATTTTGTTGGTCTTCTACCTGGTTCCGGGTGCCATTTTGCCGGATGCTGTCATCTGGCGTTTTCTGCGTTATGCACTGGTAGGTTTTGTGATGGTATGGCTGGCCCCCTGGCTCTTGATCAAGCTGCGACTGCTGCAACCAGGAGGAACCGCATGAAGGGCAGACTGGACGCACGGCTGGCCGCAGTGACAGCGGTAATGACCGCGGTGGTGTTTGTGCTGACGCGCCTGGTACAAATCCCGACACCGATCCAGGGCTTCGTGCACCTCGGTGACGCGGCGATCTATTTTACCGCCTTTGCCTTTGGCCCGTGGGTGGGTGCGGTGGCCGGCGGTCTGGGCACGGCCCTGGCGGACCTCAACTCTGGTTTTGCCCAATGGGCGATCTTTTCGCTGCTCATCCACGGGCTGCAGGGCTTTCTCGCCGGTGTGATAACGCAGCGCGTGCGTGGATTGGCCGGGTTGGTGCTGGCGACCGTGGTGGGTGGCGTGGTGCTGGTCGTGGGTTACCTGGGCGCCGGCACGATCCTGCTCGGTTTTGGCGCGGCTGCCACCGAGATACCTGCCAATATCCTCCAGGCACTGGCTGGTGTACTGATAGGCATTCCGCTCTACCTCCTGGTGCTGCGTGCCTATCCGCCGCTCAGCCAGTGGAAATCGACGCGGACGTGGACCGAATAGAGCGTCGGGATGACCGCTGAATGGGCCGTGGCCGTCGACGGGCTGCGCTACCAGTATCCCGGCGCGGCCGATTGGGTGTTGGACGGTGTCGACCTGCACGTGCAGCCAGGCGCCTGGGTGGCGGTCATGGGTGCCAACGGCAGCGGTAAGACGACCCTTTGCCGTGCGCTCATGGCGCTGGTACCCCATGCCACAGGGGGACGTTTCCAGGGACAAGTGGTCATCCAGGGGCGCAGCACCCGGCAGCACCCGCCGGCCGCCCTGCTGGGCGTCGTCGGTCTGACGTTCCAGGATGCCGAGAGCCAGCTGTTCAACCCGACGGTCGCGGCGGAAATCGTTTGGGGCTTGGAAGCACTCGGCATGCCGCGACCCCTCATGGCCGAACGCCTGGCGTGGGCGCTGCACGCGCTGCGGCTCGACGATCTGCACGGGCGATTTCCCGGCCAGCTGTCGGGGGGCCAGCAGCGCCGCCTGGCTCTGGCCGCGGTGTTGGCGATGCAGCCGGCCGTCCTGGTGCTCGATTCACCCCTGAGCGGGCTCGACCCCCAGGGCCGGTCCGAGGTGCTGGCCGCGCGGGATAACCT
>JAYRNS010000833.1:0-2464 GCA_041912075.1 Anaerolineae bacterium | reverse complement strand
GACGCCGCCGGCATTCGAGATGGCATTGGCGACCTCGGTCAGTATCTCGTTGGTCGCCGGCGACCTCATCGTCACACGCAAACCGGCTTCGCCGGCTCCCAGCAGATCGGACAAGATCCGATAGAGATCGCGGTCGGTAATGATGCCAACCGGGTGGTTCGCCGGATCCACCACGAGCAACGCACCCACGCGGTGGGTCGCCATCATGTTGGCCGCGCCCTCCAGCGGTTGGTCGGCCGCGGTCGTGATAACGGGGCTGGTCATGATCATCCCAACTACGGGTACTGGGTCGGCTTGATGCCGGCGACGTTCTGAGAGCAAACGGACGAGGGCCCGGTCATTGACGATACCCACCAGTCTGCCGTCGTTATCCACGACGGCCACCCGCCGGATGATCTTCTCGCGCATCATCTGCAGCGCGTGACCCGCTCCCGTGTCGGCTGTCACCGTAATGACCGGCGAGCTCATCAAGTCACGAACGTACATGTCGAGTTCCTCCTCGCATTGTCATACCACTGCGTTAATCATACGTCCCTGCGCCGTGGATGTCAAGGCGAGCCTATACTCATGTTCTGTTGAAACCTGGGGTTTTGAGGCGATATGGCATCCCAAGAACTCCTGGTTTCTCCAGAACATGAGCCTAATGCAGAATCTTACTCAAGAACTGTTTGGTGCGTTCGTGTTTCGGTGCGGTAAACAGCAGCTCAGGCGTCGTATCCTCGATGATCTGCCCGGCGTCCATGAACAGGATGCGCGTGGCAGCGGCACGGGCAAACCCCATTTCGTGCGACACCACCAGCATCGTCATCCCGCTGCTGGCCAGGTCCTGCATCACATCCAGCACCTCGGTGATCATCTCTGGGTCGAGGGCGGAGGTTGGCTCATCAAACAGCATGATCTTGGGGTTCATGGCCAGGGCCCGTGCAATGGCCACGCGCTGCTGCTGCCCGCCGGAGAGCTGGCTGGGATAACTGTCGGCCTTTTCGGGTATCCCAACCCGTTCCAGCAGCTCGTGCGCCACTTTTTCGGCTTCCTCCGACGAGCGCTTGCGTACCACGCGTTGGGCCAGCACGATATTCTGCAGCACGGTCATATGCGGAAAGAGGTTGAACTGCTGGAACACCATCCCGACTTCGGCACGCACGGCGTTGATGTTGACGTGCCGGTCGGTCACCCGCATCTGGTCGATCCAGATTTCGCCGGACGTCAGCGTCTCCAGGTGATTGATGCTGCGCAGCAGCGTGGACTTGCCCGATCCGCTGGGTCCGACAATGACCACCACTTCACCGGGATTCACCTGCAGGTTGATGCCGTTGAGGGCATGCACATGCCCAAAGTATTTGACGGCTTCTTTGACTTCGATGATATGTTCGCTCACCATACACACTCCTCGTTGGCTAGCGGTGCCCGGCCGACATCCGCTGTTCGAGCCAGCGCGCCAGGCGCGTAAAGACCAACGTCAGCAGCAGGTAGATCAGGGCAATCATAGTAAAGGTTTCGAAGCTCAGGAATGAGCGCGAAACAAATTCACGCCCGCGCCGCGTGAGGTCAGATACCGCCAAAACTGATACGAGCGACGAGTCTTTGAGCAGCGTAACGAACTCATTGCTGACTGGCGGCAGAATCACGCGAAAAGCCTGCGGCAGAATGACGTGGCGCATGGCCTGCACGTAGGTCAGCCCCAACGAGCGCGCCGCTTCCATCTGGCCGCGGGGGATCGACTCGATGCCGGCGCGCACGATCTCGGTCATATAAGCGCCGTACCCCACCGTAAAACCAATCACAGCTGCCGTAAAGGGATCGAGACGCAGATTGGCCAGCCAGTTGCCCACGGCGGGCAGGATCGGTGCCAGGGCATTCCCCACCACCTGGAAAATCTGCGGCAGCGCAAACCAGATGTAGAGCAGCCAGACCAGCAGTGGAATCCCACGCACCACCTCGACATACATCGACGCGATCCCGCGGACGGCGCGGTTCGAGGAGATACGACCCAAACCACCGAGGATACCCACGACGATGATACAGAGGAAGGACACGATGGTGATCTTGAGCGTGATGCCCAGACCGCCGTTCCAGAACTTCTGCCACGCGCTGTCGCCCGGACCGACCAGGATGAATTCGAGGATCTGGCGATAAGGTGCGCCAATGATCAACACGAGGTAGAGGATGATGGCCAGCACGGCCAGGACCAGCAGCCACCACCGGTCGATGCCTGCCATCCGGCCGCGCGTATCCACCAGGCGCGAACTCGAGCCCGTGGTAGGTAAATGTTCGGTCATCGGCTCTACCCCCCCCTTGACGATTTTGGATTTGCGATTTTAGATTTTAGATTGGCGCTTCGGATGGGCGATTTTGGATTGACCCTCACGTCTTCACGCCTTCACGTTTCACGCCCCACGCTTCACGCCTTCACGTCTTCACGCTTCACGCCTCACGTCTTCACGCTTCACGCCTCACAACAGCT
>JAYRNS010000832.1:0-7986 GCA_041912075.1 Anaerolineae bacterium | reverse complement strand
GCATAAACGGCTGGACCACTTTGCGACTGTCGCCCAGGCCGTCGAAGTGGGGCTGCGCCACATCGGCTGGGTTCATCCCGCCACAACACAGGAAGCGCGCGAGGCCCGCGAACCGATTCGTATTCCCACGTCAGTCGTCACCGAGGATTGGTGGGACAAAGAATGAATGCAGAAAAGAAGAGGAAGAGAATAGAATGAAGAATGGAAGTGCGAATTGACAAACTATCGATTGCGCACTATGCTATGCCCTGTTCGGCTTCAAATGTGACAGGGCTTCCACAGTGAAATCGACCTCCTGATCTAGTGAGATAGCGCCGGTTATCCCCTGGAAGCCGTTTCGACCACCTACTGGCCGTCTCATCAAAAGGAGGCAACCATGCGTCTGTCTTCACCGATCGAAGATCTCCAACCCCATTATCCTGTCGTCGTCATCGGTTCCGGTTACGGAGGCGGCATCGCCGCTTCACGCCTGGCGCGCGCCGGCCAAAAAGTGTGCGTGCTGGAGCGCGGCAGAGAATTCCTGCCCGGCGAGTATCCCGATACCGAACTGGAAGCCCTGCCCGAAGTGCAGGTCCGTCTGCCCGATCACGTCATCGGTCCGCGCACCGGCTTGTTCGACATTCGCATGAATGACGATATGAGCGTGCTGATCGGCTGTGGTCTGGGTGGCACGTCGCTGATCAACGCCAACGTGGCCTCACGCCCGGAACGACGCCTGTTCGATGATCCGATCTGGCCGCAGGCGTTGCGCGATGATGTCGACACTGTGCTGGCAGAGTGTTACGACCGCGCCGAGGAGATGCTGGGCTCGAACCCATATCCTGACGACATCCCGCCCACCGCCAAGATGCTGGCTCACGAAAAGTCGAACGCCAACCTCAACGGCAAGTTCTACCGGCTGCCCATCAACGTGACCTTCAAAGATGGTGTGAACAAGGCCGGTGTGCAGCAAAAGGCCTGTGTCATGTGCGGCGACTGTATGTCGGGGTGCAACCACAGCGCCAAAAACACCGTCATCATGAACTACCTGCCCGATGCCAAACGGTACGGCGCCGAGATCTTCACCCTCGTCGAAGTCCGTTATCTCGAACGACAGAACGACCGCTGGCTGATCCACTACCAGCGTCTCGACACCGGGCTGGAGGGCTTCGATGCACCGACCGCGGTGCTCAGCGCGGATATCGTGATCCTCGCCGCGGGGACGTTGGGCACGAATGAGATCCTGCTGCGCTCGAAAGCCGCCGGGCTGCCCCTGTCCGACCAGTTGGGTGAGCGTTACTCCGGCAACGGCGACGTCCTCGGTTTTGCCTACAACAACGACGTCAACGTCAATATGGTCGGCCTTGGTTCGCGTGCCGGCACGGATGCGGAGCCGGTTGGCCCGACAATCATCACGGCGATCGATCTGCGCGAACAGCCCAACCTCGACGATGGTATGATCATCCAAGAAGGGGCGGCGATGGCCGCGCTGTCGGCAGTGCTGCCCACGACACTCGCCCTGGCCGCCAAGATGGTAGGGCGTGACACCGACACCGGCCTGTCCGATTTGATCGCCGAACGAACGCGTGAACTTGACAGCATGATTCGCGGCGCCTATCACGGCGCGATACGCAACACGCAGATCTACCTGGTGATGACCCACGACAACAGCGGCGGCAAACTGTCGCTGCACAACGATCGTGTCGTGATCAACTGGCCCGGGTCGGGTGAGCAGCCGTTTGTGAAAAACGTCAATGAGAAGCTGCTGGCGGCCACCAAACCGCTGGGCGGCACCTTCGTGGAGAACCCGGTCTGGAGCAAGCTGCAGCGTAACAACATGATGGCCGCCCATCCCCTGGGTGGCTGTGCAGTTGCCGAAGACGCGCAGCACGGTGTGACCAATCACCAGGGGCAGGTGTTTAGCGGCGCCGCGGGGGCCGAGGTCTATGACAGCCTGATCGTCAACGACGGTGCGCTGCTGCCCCGCTCGGTGGGCACCAACCCGCACATCACGATCAGTGCAATGGCCGAGCGCAACATGCTGCTTCTGGCCCAGGCCCGCGGCTGGACGATCGACTACAGCTGGCAGCCCGTGAACGAGCCGATCGTGCTCGGTCCCACACCCGCCAAACCAGGTCTGCAGTTTTCCGAGGCGATGGAGGGCTACTTCTCGACCAAGGTCAAGGACGACTACGCCGCCGGCGCGCGTCAGGGCAAAACCGACGGCTCGTCGTTTCGCTTGATCGGGACGATCATTGCCAACGACATCGAACTGATGATGTCCGAACCCAACCACGCCGCCGACCTCATCGGCACGGTCACGGCGCCCGCCCTGTCACCCGAACCCCTGACCCTGACCAACGGCGCATTCTACCTGTTCATCCAGGACCCGCAGCAGTTCAACGTCCGTTACATGCGTTACGTTGGCACGCTGACGGCACAAGAGGGTACCACCTACTATCTCGAAGGCCACAAAACCATCCACAATGACCCCGGCGTCGACGTGTGGTCGGACACGACAACCCTCTTCGTCACCGTGTATGCGGGCACCGATGACACCGGTGATATCGTCGGCAAGGGCATCATCGAGATTCACCTGAAAGACCTGCGCCACCAGCTGACGACGATGAAAGTGCTGAACGCACAGAACCTGGGCCAGCGGCTGGCGATCATGGCCAAATTTGGCCGCTTCTTCACCGGCGAGATTTTCGACATCTACGGTGGTGTATTTGCGCGACCCAACGTGTTCGACCCGGATGCGCCGCCGCGCAAGAAACGCCCGCTGCGTGTCGGGCTGCCCGAGGTCCACTACTTCACCACCGACGACAACGTGCGTCTGCGTTTGACGCGCTATCAGGGTGGCAAGAAGGGTCCGGTCATGCTGGTGCACGGTCTCGGTGTGTCGAGCCTGGCCTTTGCCACCGACCTGATCGATACGAATATGACCGAATACCTGGTTGCACACGGTTATGACGTCTGGCTGCTGGATTACCGGTCGAGCATCGAGCTGCCCTATGCGACGACGCAGTACACCGCCGACGACATCGCCACGCGTGATTTTCCCGCAGCCGTGCAGACCATCCGCGACCTCACCGGCGCACCGTCGATTCAAGCGGTGGTGCACTGTTACGGCGCAATCACGTTTATGATGGCGATGTGCGCCGGTCTGCAGGGCGTACGCTCGGCGGTGTGCTCGCAGGTGGGCGCACACCTGTCGGTGATCCCGTTGAACCGCATCAAATCAGGGCTGTATCTCGACAAGCTCCTCGCCGATCTCGGCGTCAAAGATTTGACGATGTACACCGATGCCAACGCCAACTGGTTCGACAAGCTGTACAACGCCGCGCTGAATCTGTATCCCTACGAGTACGAAGAGTACTGCAAGAGTCCGGTCTGCCACCGTATTACGTTCCTGTATGCACCGCTGTTCGAGCACGACCAGCTGAACACGGCGACGCACGACAACCTGCATGAGCTCTTTGGTGTCGCGTCAGTCAGCAATTTCGAGCACCTCGGCCTGATGTCACGCGTGGGGCACATCGTCAGCCACAAGGGTGAGGAAGTCTACCTGCCGCACATCGACCGGGTGAGAATCCCGCTGGCTTTTGTGCAGGGCGAAGAAAACCGGACGTGGCTGCCACAGAGTACACGCGATACGTTCGACCTGCTGGTCAAGACGAACGGTCCTGACCTGTTCAGCCGTTATCTGATTCCACACTACGGTCACATCGACTGTATCTTTGGTCAAAACGCGCACCGCGACGTCTATCCGGTGATCCTCAAGCATCTGGAAGCAACGCAATGAAAGGCGCTGCCCACGCATGATGAGTGCTGAACAGTCTCGCCTGCTCGACGAAGCGAACGACATGGCACCGGTGGCCGGTACAGTGGACATCGACGTGCCCGCGGAGATCCTGTGGCAGTGCTTCCGGCAGGCCAATCTGTGGCCGCGCTGGAATCCCTGCATGTTCTGGGCCAACAATCCAGACCTGGTGCTGGGTCAACAGCTGATGTGGGCGTTCGAGCCGCTGCGCTGGTGGTATCTCTACAAGCTGCCCGGTGTGGCTACCCTGATCGAGGTGGAGGAAAACCGCAAAGTCACGTGGGAAGTGACGGTGATGCCCGGCTTCTACGCCCGCCACACCTACTCGATCGAAGACCTGGGCGAGGGGCGCTCGCGCTTTGGATCGTGGGAAAAGGCGATGGGACCAATGTTCCGGGCCCTGCAGTTTTTCTGGGTCGCGCACTTTGTCTTCGTCAAGGACCAGTCGCTCAAAGGCGCGCAGACACTCGAGGAGGTTTACCAACGCACCGGCGTGCTCGATGCCAGCAGCCTGCCGGCCAAAAATCTCGTGCCTTCGATCATTCAGATGGCTGTGCTGTTGACGATCGTCGTCAACATCGTTTCTGTCATCGGCCGCGTGTTCGGGGTGGGCCGGAAGGACCGCGCATGATCCGTTTCATACGCCTGGGAACGCCCACCAACCGGCCGCCGCTGTACGCCGTCCCCGGTCTCGACGGGTCGATCGGCACCGTCGAACCGGTGGTCAAGCTCCTGGCGCTGCGCCGCGAGGTCATCGTCGTCGATTTCAGCGCCGAGACCAACCCTACCCTCGAGGCATTGGCCGCCGAGATCGCCGGTCAGATCCGCGCCGAAGGGCGGCCGGCGCTCGACATCCTGGGGCAGTCGATCGGCACGATCATCGCAACCCAGGTGGCGACGCGGCACAGTCTGCCGGTGCGTAAGGTGGTGCTCACCTGTACGTTTACGGTCTGTCGCGGGCAGCTGCTGCGTCTCGTCGTCCTGCTGTCGAAGATCACCCCGGCCTGGCTGTACCGGGCGACGGCACCGCTGACCATTGCCGTGTCCTGTGGCCCCGTGGGCGATGGTCGCCAGCACCCGGCGTTCGAGGCCGCCCGTCGCGCCGACCAGACCGCGGCCGCCCGCCGCACCGCCTGGCAGATCGACCGCGACTTTGCCGTTGACCTGGCGCGCATCCAGTCCCCGCTGCTGATCCTGATGGGTGACCACGACCGTTTTGTGCCCAATGCGCCGCGCGAGATCGCCAAACTACGACAGCTCTTCGCCCCACAGCCCACCGCGCACATCGAGGTGGTCCCAGATGCCGGTCACATCTTCCTGCCCTCGGCCGCTATCCGGCTGGCCAGCACCCGGATCGACGAGTTCCTGGCATGACACGCACCCTCGTCTTGAGTTCCGGCTTGACCGGGGCGGCCTATCAGATCGGTGCGTTACGGCACCTGGTCGGTGAGCGGCAAATGCATTTCGATCTGTGCGCGGGCAGCGGCTTCGGCGCGGTCCATGCCGCGTTCGTGGCGTGTGGTGAGTTCGAGGCGCTCTATGATTTCTGGCAGCACATCGGCTGGCGGCGGTTGGTGGCGATCAACTGGCGCTCGCCCTGGCGGGACGGTCCTTTCACCGCAGGACCGCTCAAAGCCTTTCTGGCTGCACATCTGAACCTCGACAAACTGGCCCGCGCTGGATCGCAGCTCCGGTTCGTATGTCTGAATTTGCAGACAGGACGCCAGGAGATGGTGACCTTTCCGGGCAGTACGCTGCCCCTGGTCGACGCGCTGGCCGCCGCGGTCACGATCCCGGGCCTGATGGCGCCGCTGCGTGTCCGTGACCAGCAGTGGGTGGATGCGTCTTACACCAACAGCTTCATCCTACGCCAGGTGCTGCGCGAAACCACCGCCGACGACGTGTGGACGATCGCCACCTCGCCGGCCGAGCCGGTGGTCGTCCAGGCCCCGCCCCGGCGTTACCCGCACTGGCGCGCCGTCACCGATCGGGCGCTGCGGCTCAACCAGGCGCACGACGTCTGGTTGGGGTTACGCGCCGCCGATCAGCTCAGTGCGGCAGCGGCCGCGCACCGGCATGTGCGCTCGCAGCTGCCTGACCGGTTGGCCAACCTGGTCGAAGACCCGCGCCGGCGCGAGCAGCTGCGTGCGCACGTAAATGACCTCTTTGCCCAGTCAACCATTCCGCTGCCGCGTACGCAGGGACCCACCGTGCATGTGATCACCCCGTCACGACCGCTGACCAGTTCGTTGTGGCGTTTTCGGCAGTACGAGGTGGCGGTGGCCCTGCGGCTGGGCTACCAGGACGCCAAGGCTGCCACATGAAAACTGGTCTTTTCGTGCCTGCACCGGTATCGCTCAGCCCCTACATCACAGGTGCCATTCAGGCCCTGATGCGCGAGGGGGGCATCCAGTTCGACGTGATCGCGTCGAGCTCCGGTGCCGCCCTGCCCGCCGGTTATGCCGCGATGGACGCTATCGAGGAGTTGGTCACCTTCTGGGAGAACCTGGAAAACAAGGACTGGGCCGAAATCGACTGGGTCGCATCGATCAAGGGTGCCGGGCTGTGGTCCCCCAGTCTGATGGACAACCGGCCCATGCATCGCAATGCCATCGATGGGCACATGCGGGCAGACCGGCTGCGGGCGGGTGTGCGCTGGCGGTTGCACGCCGTGCGGTTGACGACCGGGCGGGAAGAAATCTGGGAATTTCCCGGTGCGCCGCTCCCCTTGGAGACGGCCGTTCGCCTGGCGATGGCGGTGCCGGTCCTGTTCCCGGCGATCGATTACGACGGTACGCAGTGGGTCGATGCCGCGACGCTCAACGGCAGTCCGTTGGAGGAGCTGATTCTGGACACGGGCGTCGAGCGTGTATTTTTCGTGGGCCATGCGCCGCAGTCGGCGCTGCCGGCACCGGCCGGCAACGCGGTCAAGATCCTGCTGACCGCCTGTGAGTGGAACCAGTTCAGCGAAACGGTCAAGAGCATCGAAGACGCCAACGACGTCAGTGCCCTGGTGCAGGCATGGCAAAGGGAACGGGCCGCGGTGGAACAGGCAGTTCGTGAGATGATCGACGACGCCTCTGTGCAGGCCGAGTTGTTGGCTGAGATCGACCGGACCTACCAGGAAGCCGCTTTTCCCATCGTACGTCCCGCGGTCGAAATCATACCCGTCCTGCCGCAGCAGCGGCTTGACGGACTCTTTGGCGACTTTCAGCCGGCACGCTCGCGCCAGATGATCGAAATGGGTCGCGCGGACGCGCGGCGCGTGCTCAGACAGCTGGAGTCAGTGTCATGAGTGCCGCACAGGGAAGTGCCGAATTGGTGGGTGGTTCGGGGATTGCCTGGCCGCCCGGGTTGGCGCCGGGTGCCGCTTACGTCCATGCGCACAACGAGATGGTCATTCCGGCACCGGCCGAGCTCTGTTTTGCCTGGCTGCGCCGCGGGGCGTTGTGGCCGACCTGGTATGCCAACTGCGGCTGGTTCCGGTTCGACAGCGCGGCCGGACCCGACCTGGAACTGGGCACGTCGTTCACGTGGCAAACGTTCCATGCCCCGGTGCACAGCACCGTGCGTCGTGTCGAGCCGCCGCGGCACCTCGAATGGGACGCCACCGCCTTCGGTATCCGCGCGGCTTACCACGCCTGGCTTCTGGTTCCGCAGGGTGATCGCTGCCTGGTCATCACCGAAGAGACGCAGGTCGGGCTGCTGCCGTTCTTATTCCGCTGGTATTTGAAAGGTATGCTGCAGCGTGGTCATCAGACGTGGCTGGAAGGCTTGCGCACGGTAACGGCCAACGGGCAGCCGCCGGCGTGACGCGCGGCGTACCACCAGTACGTGTGGGTCGAAGTGTCCCCAGGGATCGTATTAACGACTTCAGTCGTTCCGCAGCATGGCCAACGACTAAAGTCGTTACTACGATCCCTGGCCACACCTACGCCGAGATGTACTAGACGGCGCGGTCCCTGGGTAACGACCTGATGTACGCCAGGTAGGCACTGACGCGGTCGTCATCCGGTTGGGGATAGTCAAAACCGAAGTGCTGGGCCACGTGCCGCGCGGTTTCCCGGAACAGACGGCCCATCGCCACCAGGGCTTCCCACGTATGCTCATCGCTGCCACCGGCAAAGGTTTGCAGCAGCAGTGTCCACTGGGCCGGCGTCAGATAGCGGTCGAAGTATTTGCCG
>JAYRNS010000831.1:0-7055 GCA_041912075.1 Anaerolineae bacterium | reverse complement strand
CTACGCCAACTGCCTGGAACCACTCACCTGTCATGAGCCGCTCTTGAATCTAACACACACGCATCACGGTGATAACAGCACTACGCCATCTGGAAATTGGTGTCAATTGGCGTTCATTTGCGGTTTATCCAAGAACAATGCGCGGTCTCAACCAGCCTCGTCCGGTGGGCCGCTGACACCCAGCACATACGCATCCGGCAGCAGAAACTCCTGCGCGGCGGCACGGATCTGCTCGGCCGTGACCTGATTGATCAAGTCGGGGTAGCGGTTGAGATAATCGAGCCCCAGGCCAAACCGTTCGATGTCAGACAGCGTATCGGCCACCCCCTGGTTGGTCTCCAGGCGCAAGGGCACGATCCCGGTCATAAAGGCCTGCGAGTCGGTGAGCTCCTCTTCGGACACGAGTTCGGCACGCAGGCGCTCGATCTCATGCACGATGCTGTCGATCGTCCGCTCGACGGTGGCCGGGCTCACACCCGCAATCGCCATCCACGGTCCGGGTCCCTCACCCGCCTCCAGGGCACTGTAGGCATAGTAGGCCAGCCCTTGTTTCTCGCGTACATTTTCACCCAAACGGCCCATCATCCCAAAACGACCCAGGATCGTATTTCCCACCGTGGCCGGGTAATAATGCGGACTATTCCGCATCGGGCCGACACAGCCAAGTACGATGTCGGTCTGGGTCTTGCCGGGAATCGGCAGGGTGCGGCGTTCGATGGCGGTGTGGGTTGGCAGGGGGGGCAGCACACCTTCCGTCGCCGTGGGGGGACTGCTCCAGTCACCGAACAGCTCGTCGATGCGCGCCATGACGCGCGCTGTTTGCACGTCACCTACCAACACGATGGCACCGCCCGCCGGCCCATAATACTGCCGGTAGTAAGTGTGCAGGTCTTCACGCTGCAGCGGAAGGATCGTCTCCTTCTCGCCGGACAGGCTGCGGCCATAGGGATGGTCCATGCCGTACAGCATCGTGCGAAATGCGAGTGACGCCATACTGCGTGTGTCGTTGTCCCGCTCCTGCAGCCCGGTCAAGATCTGGCCGCGCACCTTTTCGATGTGCTCCTCAGGGAACACCGGCCGGCGCAGCACGTCGGCCAGGACCTCCAGCATCAGGTCGAGGTCCTCGGTCAGACTCTTGCCCCCAAAGTCGGTGATGTGGCGCCCGCTGCCGACACCGATCGATGCCCCCACCCCTTCGAGCGTTTCGTTGATCTCGGCAAAGGTGCGGGTTGCGGTGCCACGGCGCAGCATGGCGGCCACGAAACTGGCCAGCCCCGCCTGCGCTGGCGTCTCGTGCAGTGCACCGCCGCGCAGATAGCCGCTGACAACGACCGAAGGGCTGCTGTGGTTCTCACGCACCAGGATGACCAGTCCATTGGACAAGACGTGACGCGTCACGTTGCTGGCATCGGGTACGGTATGCTGTGGTTTGAGGTTTGCCTGGTCTGTCATAACAATGCCTTCGCCTTTATGATTGGGGAATAAACGTACCCACCGTGCGGTTGCCCGCATTCAGGTAGGCGCGTGCCACGCGCTGGATGTCGTCGGGTGTCACGGCCGCGACCTGGTCGAGATAGGTGTCGAGCCAGTCCTGCGATGCCACCAGCTCGGCAAAACCGAGCCAGTAGGCCTGGTCGGTCACGCTCTCGGCGCCGTAGATGAACTCAGCCCGCGTCTGTTTGATCGCCTTGGCCAGCTCGGCCGAAGTGACCGCCTCGTCGAGCATACGCTGGATCTCTGCCAGCAGCACGGCTTCGACCGTCGCTACGTCGACACCGGTCTGGACCACGACGTTGATCCCGTACAGGTACGGGGCAACGGTTGGCACCAACTGCGTCGTGACGTCGGCCGCCAGCCCGGTTTCGACCAGGGCGCGGTACAAGCGGGAACTGCGGCTCGGCTCGCCCTCGGCAAACAGACTCATCGCCTGGGCCCCACCCAGGATCGCGTCCAGCACGGTCATGGGAAAATAGTCAGGATGCTGCGCGGCTGGCGCATGGTACGCCACTTCCAGGTAGGCCGTGTCACCTGACCCCTCACGTATCACCCGCCGCTCACCCGTTTGTGTCGGCTCGATGGCACGCTCTGGCGCTGGCTCGGTCCCAGCTGGCAGCTGCCCGAAGGTCTCGCGCACACGTGCAATCATGCCAGCCGCATCGAAGGCACCGCAGGCCACCAGGATGGCATTCCCCGGTGCATAATAGCGCTGGTAGTGCTCGAACAGATCGTTTCGCGTCATCTGTTCGAGGTCACACTGCCAGCCGATGGTGTTGATGTGATAACCGTGCACCTTGAACGCAGTGGCCTTGACGTCTTCGTCCAACAGCCACTGGGGTATGTTTTCTGCCCCCTGCCGCTCCGAGATGATGACCGTGCGCTCGCCCTCGAACTCTTCGGCATCGAAAGGGCTGTTGGCCATACGGTCGGCCTCGATCGCCAGCACCAGATCGAAGCTGCTGGCCGGCACGGTGTGAAAATAGGTCGTGAAGTCGATCCAGGTCATGGCATTGCGGATGCCGCCGACACGTGCCACCAGCCGGTCGGCCTCACCGGGTGGAAACAGCTCGGTGCCTTTGAACAGCATGTGCTCCACCCAGTGCGACGCGCCGGTAATACCGGGCACCTCGTGCCGGCTGCCGACACGGTACCACATCCACAGCGTCGTTACCGGTGCGCTGGCCACCGGTTTTACCAGAACCGTCAAACCATTCGGTAGGACCGTACGAACCACACCCTCAGAAAACGTCGTCATCAGTTTAGCTACTCCCATTGCGCGGCACATACCAGCCGGCGGTGCAGCGGTCACGCCGCAGATACACAGCCGCCACGCGCCGCACGTCCTCCACGGTGACCGCCGCCATGCTGTCGAGATAGCGCGCCAGCCATTCGGGCGAGGTCACGACCGAGCTAAACCCGAGCCAGTAGGCCTGCTGGCTGATACTTTCACGACCGTAGGCAAACTGGGCCCGGCTCTGTTTGATGGCCCTGGTCACCTCGTCCTCGCCGACTGCGCCCGCGGCGGCCTCGTCGATCACCTCCCACAGCGCCGCCTCGACCACTTCTGGTGTCTGGCCGGCACGTACGGTGGCCGAAAAACTGAACAGGTGCGGGTCGATGCTGGGACGGATGAACGTGTCCGCACCGGTGGCCAGACCCGTATCGACCAGACGGCGGTAGACACGCGCACTCCTGCCCAATGACTCACCGCCGAACGCCGACGGCGATTTGCCACCACTCAGCACCGCATCCAGCACCACCAGGGGAAAGAAGTCAGGATGCAGCGCATGCGGCGCGGCGAAGGCCAGCTCAACATAGGCCACACGGCTGTCACCTGTCACCTCGACACGCCGCAGCCCGGTTTGTTCGTATTCACCCGTGGTGACGGGTGGGATCGGCATACCGGAAGGTTGGGCCGGGCCAAACAGTGCTGTGATCCGATCCAGCATGGCGGGTGTCGCGAAATCGCCAATGGCTACCGCAATGGCGTTGTTGGGTCCATAGTAAGTGCGGTAGTGATTCCACAAGTCGTCGCGCGTCATCGACAGCAGGTCGGCCCGCGAGCCGATAACGGTGTGTCCATAGGGGTGATGGGGAAACGCGGCCGCGTTGAGGGCTTCATCCAGCAGGAAGCCGGGGCTGTTTTCGCGCCCGGCACGCTCGGAAATGATGATGGTGCGCTCGGCTTCGACGTCGTCGGGATTGAAACGGGCATTGATCATACGGTCCGATTCGAGCTGCAGCGCCAGATCGATGCGGTCGACCGGCAGGGTTTCGAAGTAGGCCGTATAGTCGATGTAGGTGAAACCGTTGCGCACCCCTCCCTCGCGCGAGACCAGTTTGTGCACGGCATTGCCCGGGAACCGCTCGGTGCCGCGAAACAGCATGTGCTCCACCCAGTGCGACGCCCCCGTGATGCCCGACCGCTCGTTGCGGCTGCCCACCCGGTACCACACCCAAAACGACGCCACCGGCGCATGGTGCATTTCCTTGATGATGACCTGCAAACCATTGTCCAGCTGCGTGCTCGTGAATCCCAAATCTTCCATCGACAATCTCTCCTGACACCACATGGAGCACAAAAACAATCACTATTCTTTGTGTCTTGTGTGTTCTCTGTGGTGATATTTTCCCTACATCGCCTCCAGCTCGCGCCGGGGGGCGGTGGCGCGGCCCAGGTCGCGCCAGCTGAGCTGCTCGCGCCACATGAAATAGGCCCCCACCAGGGTAATCGGCAGCCAGAGCGCGGCGTGCAGCACGAGGGTGTAGCCGACAGCCACCTCGGGGTTGACGCCAAACGCCTTCAGCACCGCAATTCCCGGCAGATCGAAGGTACCGACGTAACCCGGTGCGGCGGGCAGGGTCGTGGCCAGGTTGACAATCCCGTTCATGAGCATCAGCACCATAAACGACACCGAAAAGTCGAAGGCGTGCATCACGAACCAGTATTTGACCGTTTCCGCCAGCCAGATCACAATCGACGTCAGGAACACCATGAGCATGTCGCGCGGGCTGCGCAGGGCACCGAGCCCCGTCAAGAATCGATCGAACAGGCCACCCAGACGATCCTGCCAGTTCAGCGGCAAAAAGCGGTTGATAAAGAAGTCGTAAAAACGTCGCGCGCGCAGTGGATTGGCCGCCAGCACCATAAAAAAGCCCAGGGCAAAAAAGAACAGGACGCTGAACGCCACCACGAGCTGGCGAAAGGCCGGCGGAATGGGCGTAAATGGCAGCGCAACAAAGACGAACAGCAGCATGACCAGCCCGTCGAAGATGCGCTCGATAAAGATCGTGGCCAATGATGCACTCATCGGCACATCTTCGCCGCGCTTGAGCACATAGGCACGGATGAATTCACCGGCCCGCACGGGATAGATGTTGTTACCCATGTAACCGATGGCCACCACCGGGAAGAGCCGGCGCAAGGGGATGACCTTGACCGGATTGAGCAGGTAATGCCAACGCCAGGTGCGTGCCCAGGCGGCAAAAAAATAGATGATGATGCCGGGGATCAGCCACGCGTAATTAGCAGTGCGCAGGTAGGTCCACACCACCTCGAGCTTGAGGCCGCGCACTGCCAGGATAATAAAGACAACACTTACGGTCACACCCAACCAAAACTGCCAACGTTTCAACGATCACTCCATGACATGAACGGACGGGCCGCAGCGTACTGCCTGGGCCCGCCCGCAACGAGACACCCAAGAGTCTTTCCGAAAACCTGCGGAAGCGCCTCATTTTCCAGGGAATATTAGGGTTTTCGGATAGACTCCAAACACACGAAGACAGGGGCGCCGCGACGATGGCCAGCGTCGCCTGTCATGCCGGAGGGCGGACCCTCCGCAACCTCAGGCCCCGCAACGAAATAACTGTGGCAGATTCGCCGCACATTACCGGCAAAGTCGCGTCGCTTATTTCGTTGCGGGGCCTCAGCTGGTCATTGCATTCGCTGGAAGACTGGCAGACGGCATGGGTGCCGGTGCGACGTACCCCATGAAGATCTGCTCCAGCGCAATAATGTGGCTGCACAACCCGCGGTGCACATAGGAGCTGCAGTCACACGTCCACTGCCCTTCATCATAGGCAACGATGTGGTCATCGTGCTCGCCATGAAACTTGACGCGGAGGTACGACACATGGACACGGTCAGTCTCGTGGGCGTAACGTTTGCCCTTTTCGATCTTGCCGATCATGCCTGAATCCATCAAGAAACCCCCTTGCCTTGTGCGGGTCCGGGGCGGCACCCCGACCCTGGAATCGAGCTGCTGGATACGGAGTGAAACGCAAAAAGGCACCGGCGCGATGCGCAGCCCAGTGCCCCCTCAAAACCCTGACATAAATTGGCGGTGAGCCGCAACCGTCATTTTCATATGCGAACACTTGCTCCCCCCAATCGTTAGTGACAGTATACCCGCCCCCTCCCTATTTGTCAAGCAAATTTAACCCACGCCCACCCCACGTTTGCTCTACAGGTGGCTACATCTCGGCCATACGCTGCTTGAGGAAATCGATCGGTGTCATCTCAGAAGGATCGACTTCATTGAGCAGCGCCAGGTAGACGCTGACGTAATCGCCGAGGTGGATCAATGAAAGCAGGTGTGCCAGGCGCGTCTGGCCGCGGCCTTCGATGACTTCCACACGCAGGCGCCGCTTTTCCAGCAGCTCGGCCGTCAATTCGATGCGCACCTGGGTACGCGGGTGAAACAGCGGCGACGTCAGGATCAGCACCGTCGACCGGCTGAGCACACCCGTGGCCACTTTGGTGCCCACTACGGCGTTGTGATTTGCCTCCGGCAGCTCTTCGTAGGCGGCCAATGAGTCGGCATTCTCGTTGAACTGGCCTTTCCACCGCCGCGCCACGCCCGTCAAAAACGATGCGCCGTAGACGATCGGCAGACGGTCGAACAGACGCAGCGCCATCTGTTTGGCGCCGTTATCGGCGATCAGGACATCTTCGTGTGCCTCGGCGGTCACTTCAGCCATTGCCTGCAGCGCATCGTCCAGCTCAGCGCCTGGATTGGGGATGTAGCCAAGTTGGAACAGAATGCCCAATAAGAGCGTGAACGGATAACCGAGGGCGGCGCGCGGCGGTGCTGCGTAATGAAAACGCACGACCGGTACGCGCCAGGTTGTCCCCAGCTCAGCCAACCGGCCGCCGCCGGCCAGCATCAGGAGCGGCACGCCACGCGCCTGCGCGGCGGTGGCTACGGCCAGGGTCTCCTCGGTGTTGCCCGAATTACTCGATGCAATCAGCAGTGTATGCTCGTCGATCCACGCGGGCAAGGTGTAGTCGCGCAGCACCACGATCGGTGCGCGACAGCTGTCATTCACCAAACCGGCCACCAGATCACCGCTGATCGCCGATCCACCCATGCCCGCGACCACGATCTGGTCGAGCCGGCTGTAGGCGGCCGGCAGGATCAGATCACCCGCCTGTTGCCAGGCCGCGGCCACCTGCTGTGGCAGCTCACCCACCAGACGCAGCATCCCGCGGGTGTCGATCCGCTGCACGACGTCCAAATCATCCAGGTTGATCACGTTGGCTCGCCTCCGATATG
>JAYRNS010000830.1:0-13481 GCA_041912075.1 Anaerolineae bacterium | reverse complement strand
GAGACGGTCCACGATGTATTCGGCCGCCATCCGCGCCACGTCGTACAAACCACGCGGCGATGCGACGTTTGGATGCTCCACCTCGGTCTCGGTTACCAGGACGATCGGGATGCCGGCATCGGCCATCAGCCGGATGTGCGATGGCCCCAGACCGCCGGTCATAAAGGCGCCGACTTCCAGGGCAGTCAACTCCTCGATGACCGCCAGCTGCTGCTCGCCCGACAGCGGCCACAGGTCGATTTCCAGCGGAACCAGCTCGACGTGGCGTTGCTCCGCCCGCTGGTAGATGCCCTCGCGCACCAGGACCCAAAAGGGGTCACCGGAAACAAAGTGCAGACCGATGCGTGTAATCCTGCTCGTGGGTGCGTCGGACATCGCGATTCTCCTTGCTGAGGCATCGCAAAACAACAGCTTCCCGCAACGTGGTTGGAGTTTGCCGCAATACACAGGAAGTTATTCTTTTACGCGCCCTGTGTGCCTGCATCCTACCGCGTTGCAGGTGAAATGGCAAGTTGTGTCAGAACCGGCAGGGTTCGGGGTTGTCGATGGAACCTGCGATTCACGCCAGCGATTGACGCTCACCGGGTGACGTGTTACAATGCGACCCCAACGCACGACCTGACGAGAGGAAGACCACGGTATGATCGAAACATTTCCCCAGACCTCACGCAACAAAGTGCAGCGCAAACCCGCCCGCGGACACTACGACACGGCGACGATCTACCCGATTGTCGACGAAGCCTTGATTTGTCACGTCGGTTTTGTCCAGGACGGCCAGCCCTTCGTCATCCCCACCCTGCACGCCCGCCAGGGTGACCGGCTGCTGCTGCACGGCTCACGTGCCAGCCGCCTGCTGCGCCACGTCGCCGCCGGTGGGGAGGTGTGCATCACGATCACCCTGGTCGACGGTATCGTGTTGGCCCGGTCGGTCTTTCATCATTCGATCAATTACCGCTCGGTGGTGATTTTTGGTCGCGGTGAGGTGATCGACGACGCTGACGCGCGCCTGGCAGCCCTGGAGGCCTTCACCGAGCGTCTGCTGCCAGGGCGCTGGCAGGAAGCACGGCTGCCCAATGCAGTCGAGCTCAAACAGACGGCCATCTTGGCCGTACCAATCGACTCGGCATCGGCCAAGATCCGCAGTGGCCCCCCGCTCGACGACGACGCCGATTTGGATCTGCCGTTATGGGCCGGCGTGCTGCCGATCCGGCAGGTCGTTGGCCAGCCGCAGCCCGATCCGGCGCTGCCGGCCAACATCGAGCTGCCTGATTCGGTTCGTCAGTATCGCGGCCCGGGCAAATTAGACCAAATGTTCTAGTTGTGGTACAATACGTCCTGCCGCATGCCGGCAAACGATTTCCCTCTTCCCAAGGCCCACGACGAAATAACGGTGGCAGATTCGCCGCACATTACCGGCAACGTCGCCTCGCTTATTGGGTTGCGGGGCCTGATTCACGCACAAGGAGTATACACCATGCACGTAGTCACTGCCTATCCCGACGGAATCTTCTGCTGGCTCGACCTGGCGACCACCGACGCTGATGCGGCCAAAGCCTTCTATGGCAAGCTGTTCGGTTGGGAAATGAACGACATGGCCACCAACGTGGGCACGATCTACACCAACGTGCAGATCGATGGCAAGAACGTGGCCGGTCTCAACGTCATGCAGCCCGAAATGCTGGCGCAGGGCATTCCCGCGTTTTGGACCTCGTACATCAAGACCGATGATATCGACGACGCCGCGGCCCGTGTTGCGGCCGCCGGTGGCAACGTGTTCATGCCACCCATGGATGTCATGGAAGAAGGACGCCTGGCCCTGGCCATGGACCCGACGGGTGCGCCGTTTGGCATGTGGCAGCCGCGCCACCACATCGGCGCCGAGCTGGTCAACATGCCCAACACCCTGGTGTGGAACGAGCTGCAGACCCGCGACGCGGCGACGGCGGCCGCTTTCTATGCCAAAGCGTTCGACTGGGGGGCCGATCGCAACGACAGCGGCTACACTGTCTTCATCCGTGATGGCCGCCGCCACGCCGGTATGATCGGGATGGACGAAAATTGGGGCGCCGACATCCCACCCAACTGGGCTGTCTACTTCCTGGTTTCGGACCTCGACGACTTCCTGACCCGAGCCCAGGCGCTGGGCGGCAGGGTGCTCGTACCGTCGACCCCGGCCGGCCAGATGGGCTTTTTTGCCGTGCTGCAGGACCCGCAGGGCGGTGTCTTCCACGTCATGCAGTCCGATCCAGCCTTCGTCGACCCACCGCCGGGGGCGTAGACCGGCCGTCCGCGAATACAACGCGAATACGCGAATGGGCCCTCCTGGAGTGTGGCTGCTGCTTTCTAGATTCGCGTATTCGCGCGCTATTCGTGGACGGCTATTCGTTCATTGACGGCCATTCGCACGGGCCGTGAACTTGAACGATCGCCGATAATCGGCTATACTTTGCGCCATGTTGGTGGTATCGCGCAAGTTTCCACTGATCGAACCGTACGTGCTGACCGGTGTGTTTCACCGGCCAGCTGTGAATACATCAAGGCCTGACGTCAGGCCAATTTCCAGGGACACGGGGATCGCTCTCCGTGTCCCTGTCGTTTGGCGACAGAAAAGATGGGGGTTCCTGTGACCAAGTACATTTTTGTGACCGGTGGTGTGGTCAGCTCGCTCGGAAAAGGGGTGACGGCAGCCGCCTTGGGGCGACTGCTCAAGAGCCGCGGGGTTTCGGTGGCGATTCAGAAGCTCGACCCCTACCTCAACGTCGATCCCGGTACGATGTCGCCCTACCAGCACGGCGAAGTGTTCGTCACCGAAGATGGCGCCGAAACCGATCTGGACCTGGGCCATTACGAGCGGTTCATCGACGAACATCTGACGCGTGACTGCAACGTGACGTCAGGGCAGATCTATGCCGAAGTCATTGCCCGCGAGCGGCGCGGCGATTACCTGGGCGGTACGATCCAGGTGATTCCGCACGTCACCAACGAAATCAAGCGGCGCATGGCGTTGGTGGCCCGCGCCAACCATCCAGACGTGGTTATTGTCGAGGTGGGTGGCACGGTCGGCGACATCGAGGGTCTGCCTTTCCTCGAGGCGATCCGCCAGATGCGCAAGGACGTGGGGCGTGACAACACCCTTTACCTGCACGTCACCTGGCTGCCGTACGTGGCGGCATCGGGCGAGTTGAAGACCAAACCGACGCAGCACAGCGTACGTGAGCTGCGCAGCATCGGCATCCAGCCCGACGTGATCGTCTGCCGCTCGGATCATCCGGTGGAAGACACGCTGCGCGAAAAGATTGCGCTCTTCTGCGACGTCGACGTCGAGGCCGTCGTGCCTCTCGTGACCGCCGACACGGTCTATGCCGTGCCGCTCGAGCTCGAATCGGCCGGCATCGCGCGCTACGTCTTGAGCCGGCTCGGTTTTGCACCCGACGTCGCCCAGCCGGACAATGGTCGTGAGGATCACCTGGCGGAATGGCGCACCCTGGTGCAGCAGGCGCGCCGCGCCAAAACCAGCCTGCGCGTCGGTCTGGTGGGCAAATACGTGGAACTCGAAGATGCCTACATGAGCGTGCGTGAAGCCCTGCTGCACGCCGCCTGGGCGTTGGGTTACGACGTCGACATCGAGTGGATCAGCTCTGAGGATTTGGAAAAGGGCCGGGACATCGAACGACTGGAATCGGTCGATGGCATTGTGGTGCCCGGTGGTTTTGGCTATCGGGGTATCGAGGGCAAGATCGTGGCGGCCCGTTTTGCGCGTGAGCACCGCACCCCCTACCTGGGGCTGTGCCTGGGTATGCAGGTGTTGAGCATCGAGTTTGCCCGTCACGTGTTCGACAGCGACGAGCCCAACAGCACCGAGTTCGACCCAACCACGCGCGTGCCGGTCATCGACCTGATGCCCGACCAGCGCTCGGTGGCCGACCTGGGTGGCACGATGCGGCTGGGCGTCTACCCCTGCCGTTTGCTCCCCGGCACCCATGCGCACGACGCCTACGGCGCCGACGTGGTCTTCGAGCGCCACCGTCACCGCTTCGAGTTCAACAATGCCTACCGTGCGATTCTGGAGAAGGCCGGGCTGGTGTTCAGCGGTCTGTCACCCGATGGCCGGTTGGTGGAAATTGCTGAGCTGCGCGACCACCCCTGGATGCTCGGCAGCCAGTTCCACCCCGAGTTCAAGTCACGCCCAACGCGTCCGCAGCCGCTGTTTGTGGGATTCATGCGTGCCGTCGAGGCACACAAGACGGCCGTCCGCGAATAGGGCCCGAATGCGCGAATTGGGTCGAGCGCACGCAAGGCAACCTTCGCGTATTCGTGGTGGCAATTCGCGGACGGCCGGCACCTTCGCGCATTCGTGGTCACCATTCGCGGACGGCCGGCACCTTCACTCCGGCGCGTTTCAAATGGAGAGAGCATGGGTTGTGTGATATAATGATGTTACAATCAACTTACATGAGTGAGGAATCCTATGTCTGGTCACAGCAAATGGGCCACCATCAAACGCAAAAAGGGAGCCACCGATGCCAAACGCGGCGCCCTGTTCACCAAGCTGGCCCGCCAAATCGTAATCGCCGCGCGTGAAGGCGGCGATCCGGAATACAATTTTAAGCTGCGCCTGGCCGTGGATAAGGCCCGGGCCAACAGCATGCCCAAAGAAAACATCGAGCGCGCCATCCGGCGTGGTTCAGGGGCCGACAAGGACGTTCAGCTCGAAGAGCTGCTGTACGAAGGATATGGCCCCAATGGCACCGCGCTTTTGATCGAAGTGGTGACGGATAACCGTAACCGCGCCTTGAGTGACATCCGGCGAACCTTTACGCGCGGCGGCGGCAACATGGGTGAGGCTGGCTCGGTGGCCTGGCAGTTCGAGCCCCGCGGCCATATCGTGGTCAAGCTCAACAAGGTTTCCCAAGATCAGCTGTTCGAATGGGCGCTGGAAGCCGGGGCTGATGATATCCAGTACGGTCTGGAAGAGGCCGATATCTACACCAATCCCGCCGACTTCCAGGCCGTGCGTGAAGGGCTGAGCCATTACCCGCTCGAATTCACCGAGGCCGAACTGACCATGCTGCCCAAGGTGTCAATGACCCTGGGGGTCAAAGATACCGTTCAGGTGATGCAGCTCATGGAAAACCTGGAAGAGCTGGACGACGTGACCAGGGTTTACTCCAACCTGGAGATCACCGAGGAAGCCCTGGCTGAAATGGAAATGGCGTAATGCGCGTTCTTGGGGTAGATCCCGGCACCGCCACCACCGGCTACGGCGTGGTCGAAGACCAGGGTGGTGCGCTCGAACTCCTGGTCTGCGGGGTGATTACGACAACGCCCCAGGAGGTGATGCCCGTGCGCCTGCGTACGATCTACCACCAGCTGCGCACGCTGATTGCCCAATGGTCGCCGGCGGCGATGGCGGTGGAGGAGTTGTTCTTCAGCCGCAACGTCACCACTGCGCTGACCGTGGGCCAGGCACGCGGTGTGGTCCTGTTAGCCGGGGCCGAAGCCGACCTGGCCATTTACGAGTACAAACCCGCTGCCGTCAAACAGGCCATTGCCGGTTACGGCGGCGCCGACAAACAACAGGTCCAACAGATGGTGCGCTTGCTGCTGCACCTCGACCAGGTGCCACGCCCCGATGATGCGGCCGACGCGGTGGCGCTGGCGGTCTGCCATCTTCATTCGGCGCGTTTTCTCGATCTTGTGCAGGCCCAGTGATGATGATCCAGTCAGGAGTATCCAAAGCCAACATGCCCGCCAAACTCGAAGGCAAAGATGTTCCGTACCGCTGTCGTATCCTGTTGGCGGAGGACGAGGTCCCGCTGCGCAATCTCATCCAGTTGTCCCTCGAAACCACCGGCCATACAGTCTTCCCCGTTTCCGATGGCCTGGAGGCACTGGATAAGTTCAGCCAGATCGCAGTTGACCTGGTAATTCTCGATATCATGATGCCGCGCCTGGACGGGTTTCGCGTGTGCGAGTCGATCCGCCGTCGCTCGGATGTGCCGATTGTCATGCTGACCGCCTTGGGCAGTGTCGACGACGTGGTGCACGGTTTCGAGCTCGGCGCCGATGACTACATCACCAAACCGTTTGCCTTCAAAGAGGTGGAGGCGCGCATCCAGGCGATCCTGCGGCGTATCGACCGTGCCCGCAACCCGCCCGCGACCCAGATCATCGAGATTGGCGACGTCATGGTCGATGCCAACACGCATCAGGTGAGCGTGCGCAGCCGGCCGATCCATCTGACGCCCATCGAGTTTCAACTGCTCCACTACCTCATGTCCCACGTCGGCCAGCCAATTTCCAAAGCGCAGCTCTTTCACGACGTTTGGGGCTACGATGTCATCGGTGGGACGAACCTGGTCGAAGTGGGTGTCCGCCGTCTGCGGGAAAAAATCGAACCCGACCCTTCCAGCCCGATCTTCTTGATCACGGTGCGCGGTCGCGGTTATAAATTCGCCAAACCCGATGGTCTGGCCTGAGGTGATGCCATGATCGCCCGCTTGTTGGGTCAGGTGGTCGCGCGCGGCAAAGACTACATCGTCGTCGACGTGAGCGGGGTCGGTTTCAAGGTTTTCGTGCCGGCGGACGTTTTGCTTGAGTCGCGTACCATCCAGCTGATCACGTTGTATACTCATTTGCAGGTACGTGAGAATGAGTTGAGTCTCTACGGTTTCACCACTGAGGAGGCCCTGGAGATGTTCAATCTCCTCCTCACGGTACCCGGCGTGGGCCCGCGCGCGGCGCTCACGATCAGCTCGGCCATGGCACCCGACGCTTTACGCCTGGCGATCGGCCAGGAGCAGCCTGGACTCCTGGCACGCGTCCCGGGCGTCGGCAAAAAGACGGCCGAAAAGATCGTCGTCACGCTCAAAGATCGGGTGGGTGCGGCCGCGCCCAGTGAGGAGCTGCTGGCGCTGACCGCGGCCGACGCCGAGGTGATCGACGCACTCACTGCACTGGGGTACAGCATCGTCGAGGCCCAACGCGCAGTACAAAACATTCCACGTGAGATCAGCGGCGTCGAAGACCGGCTTCGTTATGCCCTGGCGCGTTTTGCTGCGTGATGTCTGGTGATTTTACTTTGACAAAACCCCACCCATGTGTTACCATCGCTCCGTTTCATACAACCGAGTTGACTGGAAACTCATCCAGAGGGGGGGAGGGAACGGCCCGTTGATCCCCCGGCAACCTGATGACCATCACAGGTGCCAATTCCGACAGGGAGCGAGGCCGCCGCTCGCCTGAAAGATGAGAGTATGCGCTCACATCTTATTGCGCCCGCTGGCCCTGGCCAGCGGTGCTTTTTTTGTTGGAGTGATTGAACTGTCATGCGCACGATTTGGTGGGATGCCGAGCACCATTCGGTCAAGATGATCGACCAACGCCTGCTGCCGCGTGTATTTGCCATCGTCGAGCTGCACGATTATCACGCCGTGGCCGCCGCGATTACCGATATGACGATCCGCGGTGCGCCGGCCATCGGTGCCGCCGCTGGTTATGGCATGGCGCTGGCCGCCCAACAGAGTACCGCTGTCGACCCGTCTGCTCTCCTGCGCGACCTGGTGGCCGCCAAAGCGGTGCTCGACGCCGCCCGCCCCACGGCCGTCAACCTCTCGTGGGCGACGGAGCGCCTGCTGCGTCTGGCCCAGGAAAGCGCTCACACCGATGCTGCGACACTGCGCAGTGCACTCCTGGCTGAAGCCGAAGCCCTGGCCAATGAGGACGTGGCGATCAACCGGCGCATGGGCGCGGCCGGCGCAGCCGTTATCCCCGATGGGGCCAACATCCTGCATCACTGTAACACCGGCTCGCTGGCCGCGGTCGACTTCGGCACGGCGCTCGGTGTCGTGCGGATGGCGGTCGAGCTGGGCAAACGCGTCCACGTCTGGGTTGACGAGACCCGCCCCCGCCTGCAAGGGGCACGCCTGACGGCGTGGGAGCTGATGCAGGATGGCATCCCGATGACGCTGATCGCTGACAACCTGGCCGGCCACTTGATGCGCACCGGTCAGGTGGACGTGGTCTTGTTTGGCGCTGACCGCGTGGCGGCCAACGGTGACGTGGCCAACAAGGTTGGCAGCTATAAGCTGGCCGTTTTGGCCCACGAGAACGGGATTCCGTGTTATTCCGTCTCCCCGACCTCGACGATCGATCTCAACCTGGCAGATGGCGACCTCATCCCCATCGAACAGCGCGCCGACGACGAGGTCACCCACATGGCTGGGGTACCCATTGCTCCCGAAAACGTGCCGGTGCTCAATATTGCCTTCGACGTCACGCCCGCCCGTTATCTGACCGGAATCGTCACCGAGGAAGGTATTTGTTATCCCCCCTTCGGCGAAAGCCTGCGGCGTGCCAAAGAAATGGCCGAAGCCCGTATCCGGCAGTCGAAACCGGTGACCGCAGGAGAACAGGCATCACTATGACGGTTGTTGTCACCGGATCGCTGGCCTACGACTACATCATGTCGTTTCCGGGCCGTTTTGTGGACCACATCCTCCCGCAGCAGCTCCACACCCTCAGCGTCAGTTTTCTGGTCGATTCACTGCGCCGCGAACGCGGCGGCATTGCCGCTAACATCGCCTACAACCTGCGTCTCCTGGGGATCCGGCCTACCCTGATGTGCACGGCCGGCAAGGATTTTGACGACTACCTGCACTGGCTGCAAGCACAGGATATCGACACGCGCGGTATTCGCATCTACCCCGACGACTTCACGGCGTCGTTTTTCGTCAGCACCGACGAGGACAACAACCAGATCGCTTCATTCTACACCGGGGCCATGGCACGGGCACGCGAGCTGTCGCTCTACGACCTCGACGTCCAACCCATCGAGCTGCTGATCATCTCGCCCAACGATCCGGCCGCCATGGTGCGCTACGGCCGGGAGTGCCAGGCGCTGCACGTACCCTACATATATGACCCAAGCCAGCAAATCATCCGCTTGACTGGTGAGGAGCTGACCGCTGGCGTGAGCGGTGCGCGCCTGCTCGCCTGCAACGACTATGAGTTTGCCATGATCCAGAACAAGACCGGCCTCGACGCCGCGGCGATCCTGGGCATGGTGCCAACGGTGGTCGTCACCCACGGCGAACAGGGATCGACGATCCACGATGCCGGCCATGATTATCAGATCCCGGTGGTGGCACCGGTGGGCAAGGGTGAACCGACCGGCGTGGGTGATGCCTACCGGGCTGGTCTGATCGTCGGTTTTTTGCGCCACTACCCCTGGTCCGTCACCGGACGGCTGGCCAGTCTGGCGGCCACCTACGTGCTCGAACAGCACGGGACGCAGGGGCACCGTTATACGCGAGCGCAGTTCGTGGCGCGTTACCGGCAAACGTTCGGCGACACGCCGGAATTGGATGATTTGTTGACCTGGAACCCGGAAGTGCACGATGTGGACGCTGGAAAAACTGACTGACGAGCGGGTGATCCTGGCTTACCTCCAGCATGACCGCATCTACGCCGCGTACGCCGTGGGCGACCTTGAGCCGGTCTTGTTTGCGGATACTGCCTGGTACGCTGCCGTCGACACCGGCCCTATCGAAGCGCTGGCGCTGGTCTACACCGGTCTGGCACCACCCATTCTCTTCATCATGGGCGTGCCCGAGGGGGTCGATCTTCTTTTGCAGCAGGCTGACCTGCCGGCGTACGTGTTTGTTACCTGCCGCTCGCGTCATTTGCCGGTGGTGCAGGCGCACTACGTATGGACAGACGTGCGGCCGATGCTGCGGATGCGCGTGCGGCCGGCTGACTTCCGGCCCTGCGATTTCGACGGGCCGATCGTGGGCTTGACGGGCGCCGACGTTCCCCGGCTGCAGGCTCTGTACGCACAGGGCGGCGATTTTGCGCCCGATGCCTTCGGGCCGCGGCAGTTGGACGACGGCATATTTTACGGCATTTTCGATACGACACCTCCCAACACCGGGGGCATGCTGGTGGCGGCCGCTGGCACCCACCTCCTGGCACGCGCCTACGGGATTGGAGCCGTCGGCAATATCTATACCCACCCGGATTACCGCGGTCTGGGCTATGCCAGTGCAGTCACCAGCGCGGTGACGGCGGATCTGCTGGCGGCTGGTCTGGACGTGGTATTGAACGTACAGCAAGACAACGACCAGGCGCTGCGTATCTACCAGCGTCTGGGCTACCAGATTCACTGCCGGTTCTTCGAAGGGCCGGCGCAACAACTGATTGTGTGAAGGAGATGACGTGTGACTCAGAATTACGATATCAAAGATATCAACCTGGCCGAACGCGGCCGCTACCGCATGCAGTGGGCAGCCAACGAAATGCCTGTGCTCGATCAGATCGAGGAGCGCTTCCGTCAGGATCAGCCGCTCAAAGGTATGCGCGTGGCCGCCTGTCTGCACGTGACGTCCGAAACCGGCAACCTGATGCGTGTGCTGCAGGCGGGCGGTGCCGAGGTGGCCCTGGCCGCATCCAACCCGCTGTCGACCCAGGATGACGTAGCTGCCGCGCTGGTTTCGTATTACGAGATGCCGGTGTACGCCATCAAGGGTGAAGACGACGCCACCTATTACCAGCACATCAACGCGGTGCTCGACACACACCCGCACATGACCATGGACGATGGCTGCGATTTGGTCTCGACCTTGCACAAGGATCGTACCGAGCTGCTGCCGGGTGTGCTCGGCGGCACGGAAGAGACCACCACCGGTGTCATTCGCCTGCGGGCGATGGCGGCTGAAGGTGCGCTCAAGTTCCCGGTGATTGCCGTCAACGATGCGCTGACCAAACACCTCTTCGACAACCGCTACGGAACCGGACAGTCGACTATCGACGGCATCGTGCGTGCCACTAATATCCTGCTGGCCGGCAAAAACTTCGTCGTGGCCGGTTACGGATGGTGCAGCCGCGGCATTGCCACCCGTGCGCGTGGTCTCGGCGCCAATGTGATCGTCACCGAGATCGATCCGCTGCGTGCCCTGGAAGCCGTCATGGATGGCTTCCGCGTCATGCCGATGCAAGAGGCGGCCAAAATCGGCGACATCTTCTGCTCGGCCACCGGTGACATCCACGTCCTGGACCGGACCCACTTCGAAGTGATGAAAGATGGCGCCATTCTGTCCAACTCGGGCCACTTCAACGTCGAAGTCAACATCCCCGCCCTCGAAGCCATGTCGAGCGAGGTGCGCCGCGTGCGTGATTTCCTCGACGAATACCATCTGCCGGACGGTCGCCGCCTCTATCTCATCGGCGAAGGTCGCCTGGTCAACCTCGCCGCCGCCGAGGGGCACCCCAGCGCGGTCATGGACATGAGTTTTGCCAATCAGGCGCTGGCCGCCGAGTACATGGTTCGCCACCATGCCGACCTGGGCAGTAAGGTCTACACCGTGCCCGAAGCCATCGATCAGGAAATCGCCCGCCTCAAGCTCAAGGCCATGGGAATCGACATCGACCGCCTGACCAATGAGCAGGTGACCTATCTGAATTCGTGGCAAGAAGGAACTTAAAAAAAACAGACGAGACTTCGGAAGTCTTGCATTTACCAAGGGCTTGTAAAAGAATAACTTCCTGCAAAACCGCCGGAACTCGCGGCAAATCACGGCAAGTTATTCTTTTACAAGCCCCAAGGAGACAAATTGACCCATGACGACGACTTTTATGCATTCACCCAAATTCTTCTACACCTCGGAATCGGTGACCGAAGGGCACCCGGACAAAATCTGTGACCAGGTCTCGGACGCGGTGTTGGACGCGATCATCGCCGAGGACCCGGATGCGCGCGTGGCGTGCGAATGCGCCACGACCACCGGTCTGATTGCGGTCCTGGGCGAAATCACCACCAGCACCTACGTCGACATCCAGACGATTACGCGTGAGACCTTGCGCGGCATCGGTTACACGCGCGCCAAGTATGGCTTTGACTGTGACACCTGTGCTGTGCTCGTGTCGATCAAGGAGCAGTCGGGCGACATTGCCCTCGGCGTCGATCGTGCACTGGAGGCCAAACGCGGCCTTATGTCTGACGACGACATCGAAGCGATCGGTGCCGGCGACCAGGGCATGATGGTCGGTTTTGCGTGTAACGAAACCGAAGAACTCATGCCGCTTTCGATCATGCTGGCCCACAAGCTGGTGCGCCGCCTGTCCGAAGCACGCAAAGACGGCGAGCTCACCTATCTGCGGCCCGATGGCAAATCGCAGGTGACGGTGGAGTACCACTATGGCAAACCGGTGCGCGTCGATACGGTAGTCATTTCCACGCAGCACGCACCCGAAATCACCCAGGAAGAAATTCGTGCCGATCTGATCGAGCTCATCATCAACCGTGTTATCCCCGGGAACATGATCGATGACCAGACCAAAATCTACATCAACCCCACGGGGCGCTTCGTGACCGGTGGTCCGCTGGGTGATGCCGGCCTGACCGGTCGCAAGATCATCGTCGACACCTACGGTGGTGTGGCCCGGCACGGCGGCGGCGCTTTTTCGGGCAAGGACCCGACCAAGGTCGATCGTTCCGGTGCCTACATGGCGCGTTACGTCGCCAAGAACATCGTGGCGGCCGGCCTGGCTGACCGCTGTGAGCTGCAGCTCTCGTACGCCATCGGTGTGGCCCGTCCCCTTTCACTCAGTGTGGAAACCTTTGGCACGGGGCGCGTCTCCGATGACGTCATCATCCAGCTGATTCAGGAAAACTTCGACATGCGGCCGGCGGCGATCATCCAGAACCTGGATCTGCGCCGCCCCATCTACCGGCAGACCGCCGCCTACGGCCATTTTGGCCGCCACGACATCGACCTGCCCTGGGAACAAACCGACAAGGCCGAAATGCTGCGCCGCAAAGCCGGCCTGGCCGAGCTGGTGCTGGCGTAAAAGACAAACCTGACTACCGAAGTCTTGCAGACTTCGGTAGTCTTTAGTTTTGGAGGGACAACGATGGACGACGACACCCGTACGACCGATCCCAACCTCGTCGATGACGTGCGCCAGCTCCTGGTCGGGGAACCGCCCTCATTGGACGATTACATCATCGAAGACGAGGCGCATACGGTGCTGCCGGCCGAAGTTCAGGCCAGCGCCGAAGAGGCCGGCGTCCCCAGTTCGCTGGCGATCGACCCACAGGGCATCGTGCGCTGGTTGTGGGAGCAGCTGGCCAACGTGGTGCACCACGTCATCTGCGGTCCAGACGTGTACAACCAGCTGGTCGATCTCTCTGAGGAGGAGATCAAAGCGCGCGTCGACCAGATGCTGGCCGATCTGATTGCCGGTGTCGTCGAACAGCTGCCGCCCTGGCTGCGCACGGTGGTTCCGATCATCCGCCCCCTGGTGGCGCGGGCGATCGCCTTCGAGGTGCGACGCGCCATTACCGAAGGGCTGGGCACCTACTGCGCCGTGCCAGCCGTGCCCTGAGAACAGGGTTCGTAGTGACGACTTCGGTCGTTGCGCAGCGTTGCCAACGACTGAAGTCGTTACTACGAACCCTGGCCGCACCTACGCCGAGGTGTACT
>JAYRNS010000829.1:0-2139 GCA_041912075.1 Anaerolineae bacterium | reverse complement strand
TACCTGCTGGGCCACCAGGGCTGTGCCATAGGTTTCTGACACCGCCGTCTGCAGTACGTCGCTCCAGGCGTTGGCGAGGTCAGCCGCCGCTTCGGCGGTCGGGCCCGAGGCCTCGAGCACGATGCTGTCACCACCGGCGGCGCGCAGTGTAACCCGGCGCAGTAAGTTATCGGGATTGTTGAGTGACAACCTGTCCGCGACGCGCTGGGCTACGCGACCTGTCTGCCCCAGCAGCATAAAATCGCGCCGCCAGTCGCGGCGGGCATCGACGATCGGCTGCACGCTTGGATCGAACCGCCACTGGTATTGGGGTGCCCGCACGAGCAGGAGTGATTGGGCTTTGTACTCTGGCGTCTGCAAGAGGCTGAAGAGAAACGCGGCACCCATGGCCAGGACAACGCAGAACACGATGAGCAGCCAGTAGCGGCGCAGCGTCTGCAAGAATGCCGACACATTGAGTTCGTCAGTCATACCTACACCTGATTGGGACAACCGGCTGTCGAGCGAGCGAATCGTTCGACAGCCGGTCGCCAGCGTTTGGATATCCTGGCGAGATCCTTTTCCACCTTTGCCGTGAGAAAGTCATTGATTGCGTTGTGCCCGCCAGCAACACCCGCGGCAGATTATAACATTCAATCCAGTTTTGGGGTAATTTGAGTGTAGGCAGACTCGATGGTGGCCGCCGCATGCTCCCACGTGAAACGGTCGACAACGCGCTGGCGCAGGGCGCTGCCGATGCACCGGGCGACCGCCGGTTCGTGCAGCAGGCGGGTGATGCTGTGGGCAAGCCCCGCAGCGTCACCCGCCGGCGCATAGACACCCAGGTCACCCAGGATTTCGCGCTGTACCGGCGTGTCGAACGCGGCGACCGGCAGACCGGCGGCCATATAGGCGAGCAGTTTGCCGCTGCCCTCCGTCGCCGAGATTTTGGGTGCGACCGCCACCTGTCCCAACGCCAGGTAACGCGGTGCCAGGGCGAACGGGACGGCGCCTGTAAAACACACGTCGCGTTCCAGACCCAGCGCCTGGGCCCGGGCGCGGTAGTGGGCAACGTGAGGGAACCCCATCACCAGGAAGAAGGGTCGTGGCTGGTCGCCCTGCCCGGCCAGCACTTGACGGGCTGCGTGCAGCAGGAGATCGGTGCCCTGGTAGGGTGCCAGCAAACCGAGGTACACGACGAGTGGTCGTTCAACGGGGACACCGAGCTGCCAGCGCAGCGCAGCCAGGACATCTTGGGAGAACGAATGCGCCGGCTGGAACTGGTGCGGATCGATGCTGTCGGCCAGGTGAAGCACCCGCGCCGCCGGTACCTTGAAGCAAGTTTGCAGGAGATTGGCGGCATGCTGTGAACTGGCCAGGATGGCCTGGGGCTGGTGATCGATCCAGGTTTCGAGACGCTGCCAGGCTGGCAGCCAGGGCGACCGCGGGGACAGAAAGCGATGATCGAGCATTTCGCTCACCAGACTGCCCTGAAAATCGAAGACCAGCGGCACCTGGCGCACGTGGGGCAGCACCGCACCCAACAAGGCCCCTTCGTGCAAATACGCATGCACGACGTCAGGCTGCCAGCGGCGCGCCGCCTGCCAGACCACCGGTGCCAGCAGGCCGTCGAGCAGGAATTTGCGCCAGGAGGAGCCAACGGGCATCTCGCGTCCGCGGCCCCAGAAGGGTGGCCGGATCGTGGAGATTCCCTCGACCTCACGCCCGCCGGGGTAGGTGGCCAGCAGCACCCGGTGACCCCGCGCCTGCAGCGCTAAGGCATGCCCCTGAATTCGTACGTGACAGCCGTAATCGGCAAAAAACCCGGTTGGCGCAATCATCAGGATGCGCAGCGGGCGCAGGCGATGGGTCAGGTCAGGTGCTGGCAACGCAACGACCCTTCGGGATTTTCGCGGCAGGCGGTGGTCTGGGAGCTACCCATCCAGCCAATTCGTCCCGGATCGACCGGCAGTCATGGGGACCCGCGGGGTCACCAGGCCCCCAAAAGCTCAAGCCGGCTCGCGCCAGAGCTGGGTACGGAAGCGCCACAATTCCCGGAACGCACGCAGAATGACGTGCGGCTTGGCCCCGGTGGGACTGCCCGCGGTACGCGGCAGATGGCTGACCGGTACTTCTTTGATCGAAAAACCGGCCCGCTTG
>JAYRNS010000828.1:0-8090 GCA_041912075.1 Anaerolineae bacterium | reverse complement strand
CCGGTTGGGTGACAGCGGCGAATCGAGCAGGTTGAGCCCGGTCGTAATCGAAAAGAGACCCAGCACCAGCACCACGATCGCCACGACTTTGACAAAACGCGCCTCGAGCAGGCTGCCCAGGCGAGTCGCCGTGTAGGCGAGGGCGAAAAATACCGGGGTCGTGCCCAGGGTGAAGGCGAACATGATCAGCGCGCCGGTGAGCGGATCGCCGCTGCCGATGGCGAGCGCCATCATGGCCTGGGTGACACCGCAGGGAATCAGGACCGTCAACGCCCCCAGGAACAGGGGGGTGATGATGTCGTCGGAGCCGGCTCTGGCCCGCCGGCGCAGGTAGCGGGTGACCGACTTGGGAGGCTCGAAGATGAAATAGCGAAAGATCGGGTGCACGTCGAGCATGCGCAGTGCGTTGCCAACCATGAAGACGCCGATGGCAATCTGCAGCGCCCCACGCAGTGCCGGTGTCAGATGAATCAGCGAGCCGATCCAGCCCAAAAGAAAACCCAGCAGGGTATAGACCACCAGCTTGGATGCCAAAAACAGGGCAATCGGACGCGCAATATGCTGGGCGCGTACCGGCGGCGGTGCCACGGCAGCCTGGGCACGACGGGCCTTTTTGCTTTTGCGCGATGGCGGGCGTGCCTGGAGCTGGGCCTTGACATCGTCTTCGACCTGGTTGGCGATCGAAGACGCCAGCAAACCACCCTGCACGGCCATGCAGCTCAAACCGCCCGTTGTGACACCGGTGATGAAAACGACCAGAAGATCCGCCACGACCGATTCAGGCCTTTCCGAATGGTTGATGTGAATTCCTGGCACGACACCGCGCAGGGCCTTGGGGATGGCGGGGATGATACCGCAAAAGGGGGATGGTGTCAAACATTCCAGCAAGGAAACAGGTAATGCTCGACCGTACCGCTGCCAGGTCGGGCTTGTCAGGCTGCACGGCGTATGCTAAACTGTCGCCTCTACGCTTTATGATCAACCGGCTGCACACGATATCAAGGAGAATTCAATCATGAGCATGCCCCAAATCATACGTCCGACCTTTCCCCCCGGTTATGTCGAAAACGCGCGTGCACTGCTGCCCTGGAGCCACGTCGAGCAGCGGCTGGCCGATGCGCAGAACTACTGGCTGTGCACGGTGCGGCCCAACGGCCGGCCACATGCCGTCCCCAAATGGGGGGTCTGGCTGGATGGAAAGGTCTATTTCGACGGCAGCCCCGAGACACGCCATGCGCGCAACCTGGCAGCCAATCCCTACGTCGTCCTTCACCTGGAGAGCGGCAGCGACGTCGTCATCGTCGAGGGGACGGCGCGTGAAACGGACCCGCCATCGGGGACCTTGGCGCAGCGGATCGCGCAGGCCTACGCAGCCAAATATGAGGCGATGGGCTATGCCCCCGCGCCGACGACGTGGGATAACGGCGGGCTGTTCGAGGTCGTACCGCACACGGTGCTGGCCTGGACCAGTTTTACGGAGGACCCGACGAAGTTCGTATTGTCGGAGTAGGGAGTAGGGAGTACGGAGTAGGGGTCGGGGAGTGGGTGCGTGGGCCAGAGAGGGTCGAATCGTTGTGAATGATTTGGTGGGGACTTGTATGAACGTACCGGGGGAGGAATAGTTCGTTATGTGTCGAAGTATCAAGACGCTGCGCCGGCGGGAGGCGCCGGCGAGTGAAGAGGAAATTGAGGCCGCGGCCTTGCAGTTTGTGCGCAAGGTGAGCGGGTATCGGGTGCCGTCGCGCGCCAATCAGGCGGTGTTCGATCGGGCAGTGGCGGATGTGGCCGCGGCGACGCAAACCTTGTTGGAAGCGCTGGCGCGCGGGCCGGCAACGAATGAGCGAGTGCTGTGAACGAATGAGCGAATGCTGTCAACGAATTGGGTTGGCCGTTCGTTTATTCGTTACCCCTATTGGTTGATGGCCGCGACCACACTTGGGTGGTGCGTGCCATGATGGTATAATCGACACAGCACCACACCGCCATCTCACGGAGACCGCCCATGCGTTCTGATCTGCTTGCCCAACTGGCCGACGTCCTGGCCGAACTGTACAGCGACCCGGCCAGTGCGCGCACGATGGCCACCACGGCTGGCCTGGCCGTCACCCAGATCGCCTTCGACGCCAAGGCCATCAACACCTGGACAGCCATCCTGACCGAAGCCGAGCTGCAGGGCCGCACGCAGACTATTCTCGACAAGGCCCGCGACCAGTACCCCAACTACGACCGCCTCAAGGTGGCGCGGCAGGCCTATGACAGTTGGGTGGCCGCCGGCCGGCCGGGCGACCCACCTGTCGTCACACCATCCGTTGCACCCCCTCCACGACACAGTGGGACGATCGACTACAGGCTGGGCTTCACCCGTCTGCGCGCGTGCCTGGAAGAGAAAGCACCCGACCAGGTGACCGTGCTGGCCACGCTGGAGGACCGTTTCCAGCGCAACCAGCGCAGCGAGCGCGTCTTCGGTGCCACGCCGGAGACGAAAAGCGAGCACGCACAGATCGTGTATGCGCTGAACGAGCTGGCGCTGGAGGTGTGTGGGGTGAGTTTCAATGAATTGGGGAGTAGGGAGTAAGGAGTAGGGAGTAAGGGGTAGGGAGCTGAGCACCCTAACCCCTGGTCCCCAACCCCCAATCCCGATGACGCCATGCCCACTGTTGCTGCCGCGGTTGCCCGGCTGGCCGAAGTCCTGGCTACGCTCTATCCTGACCGCGCCAGCGCGGAGCGGGTGGCGGGCGCGGCCGGCATGAACCGCACGCGTATTGCCTACGACCCGCGCCCGCTCAATTACTGGGCAAACATCCTGGCCGAGGCACAGACGCAGGGTTGTCACGACGCTCTGATGGCTGTCGTAACCGCCGAGTACCCCGACTACCCGCCGCTGCGTGAGGCAGCAGCCGATCTGACCCAGGCAGCCGGCAGCGAGCCACCCGCCGGACCGCTTGACTTTGATTGGGTGGAGATCCCCGACGGCGAGTTTATCCTGGGCAGCGACCCGATCCGCGATCCCCTGGCCTACCCCAGCGAGCAGCCGCAGCAGCGTGTCACCCTGCCAATATTCTACATTGCGCGCGTGCCGGTGACGGTGGCCCAGTTTGCCACCTTCGTCGAAAGCACCGGCCACCAGACCACGGCTGAGGTACGCGGCTTCTGCAAAGTGCGCACCGGCAGCAGCTGGAAAAAAGTCAGGGGTGCCACCTGGCGCACCCCCCACGGACCGGCCAGCGGTGTGCAAAACAAACAGGACCACCCCGTGACCAGTGTGTCCTGGCATGATGCCGGCGCCTTCTGCCAGTGGGCCGGTGTGCGTCTGCCCAGCGAGCTGGAATGGGAAAAGGCCGCCCGCGGTCCCGATGGCCGCATCTTTCCCTGGGGCGACGACCCAGCCGATGCCCGGCACTGCAACTTCGATTTGCACGTCGGCGACACGACACCCGTCACGCGCTATCCGGCCGGCGCCAGCCCTTACGGTGTGCTCGACCTCAGCGGCAATGCCTGGGAGTGGACCGCCAGCCGCTGGCGGGGGGACTACAGACAGACGGACGACCAGACGCCGGCCGGCGACGCCGGCCGCGTCATCCGCGGCGGTTCCTTCGCCGACGGCCGGCGCGCCGTACGCTGCGCCGCGCGTATCTTCGAGCCGGCGGGGAGCTGTGTGGATGGGGTGGGGTTTAGGGTGGTCAGGGATTAGAGGTTGGGGGTCAGGGTTGGGGATGTGAAGTTGGAGGGTGGCTGGAGAGATGGGACTGGACACACAGCAAAGCTGACATGCGATGTGCCAAGACGTCGTTCATTGGCCAGGATTGACGAGAATTGATGGTGGGTTGGAAACATTTGGGGTGATAAAAACACCCGGTCTCGGGGAGAGGCCGGGTGTCTGTTTTAGTAGATGGGGCGCGGGCGGTGGATCAGGCGGGCCCGCGCCGGTGGTGATTACGGGCTGGTCAGGTTTTTGCCGGTAACGGCGACGGCAAAGGGCTGGCTGCCCTGCGGGACGTTGTACCCCTTGACGCGCACGGTCCACTGGCCGCTGGCAGCCTGGTCGAGGAATACGCTCTCGATGACGTTGACCCGGTCGGCGCTGCTGCCGTTACCGCGGTAGACGGTGCCGGTGGGCGATACGACTTCCAGGTCGAGGTCATTGACCAGGGTGCGCGAGGCACCCGGGTTGCCGGGATAATCGGTCCACACCAGGGTGACACGCAGCGGCCCGCTGCCGCCGCCGGTGCTGCCAAAGGCTTTGCTGGCCAGCGGCACAAAGCCGCGGCGCTGTGCCACCGGCCCGCTGCTGACGTCGAAACTGACGTCATCGATGAAGAAGTTGGAGATCAGCGAAAAGTCGGTGGTGGTGCGGAAACGCACGCGTACGGTCTTGCCCTTGATGGCGTTGACCTGGCTGCCGGTCAGGGTGTACGTTTTGTACTGCCAGGCATTGCTCGCCGGGTAGGCATCGATCATGAACGCGTCGACGTAGTGACTGCCGTTGCCCGGGTCGATGATTTGTAGAGTGAAGTAGTCATACCCCGTCGACTGTTCGTCTGTTTGTGAGTAGACCCAGAAGCTGAGCGTGGCCGCGGTGGCACTGGAGGGCACGCTGACGTTCTGGAACAGCTGGTCGTCGGCGTTGTTGTAACCACCCAGCCAGCCGCCCCAGACGCCGCTGTGGACGTGCGGGATCTCGGGCACTGCATAGATGTTGGGAAATGGGCCGGTCGAGGTCCACACCGTACGTCCCTGCTCGAAGCCGGGGTTGCCCAACGTCTCGCTTTCCGGCTGCTCGACGGCGGCGGTCGTCGGGAGCAGACGTTCGCCCTCTTCGACCTGTTTGATGGCGACCGCCGGCGCGGCATCCGGGCCGGCCGGTTTGGGTGCGGGAGCTGCCGGTGGCGCCGCGTCCAGCGGCGTCTCCAGGGAATTGTTGATCGTAAACTGATAGGTCTTGGTCTGGCCGGTATTGACGCCGGCGGTGTCGTTGACCAGCTGAATCCGCAGCGGCGAATCGGGTGCAACCGCGTTGGCGATATCCACCCGTCCCCAGCCAGTGACGTTGTTGGGCCGGTTGTTGGGTATCTCCTGCGTGCTGCCGGTGCCGTACTGGCCCGGGGCGATGTTGCGCGCCCCGTTGATCAGCACGGCCTTGACCAGCGCCGCGGGCGGGTTGTTGATACTGCGCACTGACTGCAGCCACTGGCGGATCAACGTGGTGGCGCCGGCGGTGAGCGGCGTGGCCATGCTGGTGCCGCCTTCATAGATGTAGTTGCTGTTGTAGACGCCCCAGCCGGTGCCGGCACCGCTGCCGTGTGAGCGCACGGAGACGATGTTGGTGCCCGGGGCGACCACTTCCGGTTTGATGCGGCCATCATCGGTGGGGCCGCGGCTCGAAAAGGCCGCCAGACCCTGCGAGTTGTCCGACAGACGGTCGCTGCGGATCGGATCGACCGGGTAGCTGCTGGGCCAGCAGTTGCCCCACAGGTAACAGGGGCCACCGGGGTTGTACCCGCCGCTGCTGCGCTCGTTTTCGCTGGCACCGACGGTGACGGAGTTCTTCGACGTGCCCGGTGAGCCGATGGAATCAGGATCGACGACACCGTTGTAGTTGGCATCGACACCCGAATTGCCCGCGGCGTACAGCACCACCATGTCCTTGTGGTTCCAGGTAAACTGGTCCACCTGCTGCGCAAAGGTGGTATAACCACCGTACTGGTACACCCCGCCGCTGACCCCCGTCGGCCCACCCCAACTGTTGGTGTGCAGGCGTGCGCCATCGCTGTAGGGTGGATTGAACAGGTCGTTCAGGTTGTTGGGAATACCACCCAGACCGCCGTTCGAGTCTTCCAGTGATTGGAAGACCAGGCGTGCTTCGGGGGCGGCGCCGGCGAACGAGCTGGCGTAACTGTGCGTGGCCGGGTTGCTGCCCGAATTGCGGCCATTGCCCAGCACCGAGCCCGCGACGTGCGTGCCGTGGGCGTCGTGGTCGCTCCAGTCGCCGGGACGGCCCAGCGGGTAGGTAGCGACGACGCGGCCGGCGAAGTCGAGGTTGATCGTGCCCAGGTTACCGGTGTCGAGACCGGTATCGGCCACGCCGACGATCTGCCCGTTGCCGTAGAGGTTCACGCCCTGGCTGGCCATGCGGCTCCAGGCCGTGTTGATCGTCATGATATTACGGGCCACGTCGTTGGCCAGCTCCATGGGGTAGACCGGCTCGAACCACTGCACTGCTTCGAGCCGCGCAACGGCGTTCACCGCCGACGAAGGCAGCTGCACCCGCAGCACCGGCCCCCAGCCGCGGTCCGACACGTCGTTGACGGTCACCCCCAGACTTTCGACCGCCTTGGCCAGGGCATTGGCATCTTCACCGGGGAAACCGAGCACGTTGACCGTGGTGACGTTTTCCGCCGCGTCGGTGTTGGTCTCGACCAGGTTAGGGCTCACCTTGTACGCCGGGTAGTACGCGCCGACCCAGCGCACAAAAGGCAGTGCTGTTGCGTTGGCCAGATCGGTGCCGGCGGCGACGCGCACGATGAACGCGTTGTCGGGCACGTAGATCAGCGGCTCCAGCCCAGCGGCCGAGAGCTCCGCTTTCCAGCTTTCTTCGACTGGCCCGGTAAACTGGACGATCTGGTAGCGGCTGGCGGCCGGGTTATCCAGACCGAGCTCTCCGCTGGGGGGGGCCACGTCACCGCGGGTGGGGTCGAAAGTGCCCCACTGCAGCCGCAGCACTTGGGACGTCTCCGGTTCCTGGGCGCTCAGACCGGGGGTGAGCGCCAGAACCGCCATCGCCAGCAGACTCAGAACGAGCAGCCAGCGGGGGAGGGATGGGCTACTTGGACGAACTTGCATGTGATATGCCTCCAGGGTTGGGAGTAGGGGGTACGGAGTAGGGAGTAGGGAGTACGGAGTAGGGGTTATGTGGTAGGCCCCACGCCTTTCGTCGTACATCCCTCACAGTCACGCCTCACGTTCTCACGTTCTCACGTTTTCACGTTTTCACGCTTCACGTCTTCACGTTTTCACGCCTCACGTCTTCACGCCTCACGTCTTCACGTCTTCACGCCTCACGTCTTCACGCCTCACGTCTTCACGCCTCACGTTCTCGCGCCTCACTTCGCCGCCGGCCTGGACTGCCGGTACTGGTAGAAGATGCCGATGGCGGTCAGGATGAGGACGATGATGGTGCCGCTGGTGCCGGTGAGCAGGTTGGGGAATACGATCAGACCACCGCGGGCAATGAGCATCGAGCCGAGCAGGGCGGCGAAGATAATCAGGGCCCAGTCGAGGAAGCGGGCAAAGATCAGCGCCACGACGACACCGCCGATCAGGGCCAGGATCCAGCCCCACAGAACGGAGTTGAGCCCCAGAAAATCCGCAAAGCCCAACGCGAGACCACCGCCGATGATGAAACCGATGATCATGGCGAGCAGTTTGGCGAAGGCTTTGCCGATGAAGCCCAACACGGCGAACAGCACGGCCATACCGACGACGATCAGAAAGCCGATAAAACCTTCGGCCATACCAGGAAACAGGCGCAGCAGACCGAAGCCGAGCAGGGCACCGGCGCCGGCGCCCAGGATCCACATCCGCCGGCCGTACAACCAGACGATGACCCCCAGGACGAGCAGGGTTAGACCGGTCAACAAAGATAAGGACATGATGAGCTCCTTCAGGTTGGGTGAATTACAGGAGAGAGTATACCCAATTATAGGCCCGGTGGGGGAATTCGGCAAAGGTGGGTGGGGGGAGTAGGCGTTTGCGATGGCGGCAAGCAGCATGGTATAATCTTGTCGAGCTGACCCGACGAACGAGGTGTCGCCCCGCGTGGGGTGATCGAACTGGTGTGACCCCTGGGTTTTCCATGAACAAACAGGCCCTGACCGAAAGCGAAATTCGCACGCGCTACATCACCCCTGCCTTGCAGCAGGCGGGCTGGCAAGCTGACCAGATCCGGGAGGAAATCACCTTCACGGCTGGACGGATCATTGTGCGCGGCAACCTGTCACTGCGCAGCGACCTGCGTAAACGCGTCGACTATCTCCTGTGTTACAAGCCCAACATCCCGCTGGCGATCGTCGAGGCCAAAGACAATAACCATG
>JAYRNS010000827.1:0-9058 GCA_041912075.1 Anaerolineae bacterium | reverse complement strand
GAACGCCTGATGAAAAACGCCTTCGAAGCCGTTCTGCACGAATCGCTGCGCAAGAATCTGCCCACCCGTATGGCGGCCTACACCCTGGCTATCGGCCGCGTCGCCGAGGCGCTGACGATCCGCGGCGTGTATCCGTAGGTTGCCAACCGCAGAGAGCACACAGGTCACATAGAAAAATTCTATTTATTTTGTGTGATCTGTGCGTTCTTTGCGGTCAACTCCCCTGCGCCATCAAGACGGCTCCAGCCCGGGACCCAGAACTTCGCGAATGGCATAGATCGGTTTGTTCTGGGATTCGTAGTAGGTGCGCATGATCATCTCGCCCAGCAGACCCATGCTGATCATTTGTACGCCCAGGATTACCAACATCACGGCCAGCAGCAGCAGCGGGCGTGTGCCGATGTTCTCCCCCAGTACAAGTTTGACGAATGTCAGGTAGAGACCCATCAGCATCCCCACCCCCACCGAGGCCAGCCCAAGACCGCCAAAAACGTGCAGCGGACGGGTGGCGTAAGCCAGGAAAAAGCGCACCGTAATCAGGTCCAAAAAAACCCGAAACGTGCGGCTGATCCCGTATTTGCTCTTGCCAAAGCGCCGCTTGCGATCGTTGACCGGTACTTCGGCCACATTCACACCCATCCAGCTCGCCAACGCTGGAATAAAGCGGTGCAGCTCACCGTAGAGACGAATATTCTTGACAACCTCGCGGCGGTAGGCCTTCAGCGAACAGCCATAATCGTGCAGGACAACGTTGGTCGTCCCTGAGATCAGGCGGTTGGCCATCATAGATGGCAGACGGCGTGTCAAAAAAGGTTCTTTGCGCTCCATCCGCCAGCCACTGACGATATCGTACCCTTCTTCGATTTTGGCCAGCAGTTTGGCGATGTCCTGCGGGTCGTTCTGCAGGTCGGCATCGAGCGTGATCACGACCGGCGCGCGCGCGGCGGCAAAACCGGCGGCAAAACCGGCCGCCTGGCCGAAGTTGCGTCGGAAGCGCACCACCCGCCAGCGTGCATCGACCTCGTGAATGGCCCGCAGCCGGGCAAAGCTCTCGTCACGGCTGCCATCGTCGACGACAATCACCTCGTAGGGACGGCCAACCGCATGCAGCGCGGCCGTCAGCTCATCGTACAATGGCGGCACGTTATCCACTTCGTTGTACAACGGAATCACAATCGACAGTTCTGGTTCCATCCTAACGCTTTCCACGGGCGCGGTGCATGCCTTGCAGCAGGTACAGCGCCCCACCGACCAGCCCGGTCGCAACCGTGATGGCGTAGACACCCAGTGACAACGCCAGTGCCGTGGCGGGCGTTACCCCCGCACTGCCCAGCAGCGCCACGTACGTGACCTCACGCACCCCCAGGCCACCCAACGCCGGCAGTAGCAGAACCACCGACGTCAACGGTACGAAAACAAAATAGAGCACCAGCGGCAGCCGCAGCCCCAGACCCACCCCCAGCGCGACATTCCAGCCAACCAGCAGCAGGTTGAAGACGAACGAAATTGCCAGAGCACGCACGATCGTCCGCGCGCGATACTGCGTCAGGGCCGCAGTCACTTTTGGTATGCCAGCCAGGCGTAAAAATCGCGGCAGCGTGCCCGGCTGCTCGGCCCAAAGCGCCCACCACGGGCGGCTCAACAACCAGGCGCCCAGCACCCCCATCACCAGCAGCGCCGCAATCGTGGCGACCACGGCCACCGGCGCCAGATCAGGCCGCAGCAAACCGGCTGCCAGCCCCATGGCCAGCAGCGCCATCAGACCGAGGTAACGATCGACGACCACGCTGTTGAGCACCGGTCCCATCTGGCGGGTGTCCTGACCCAGACCCACCACCCGCACGGCATCGCCACCAAAGCCGGTCGGCAGCAGCACGTTGAAAAAACTGGCCACGAAATACCACATCGTCAACTCGCGCAGCGGCCGGTGCAGCGACAGGTCGTCAAGCAGGACCTGCCAGCGCGCGGCACGCACCACCACCCCCAGCAGAAACAGCGCCCACGCCACACCCAGCCAGGCCAGGTCCATGCGTTCGATGGCCGCTCGCAACTCGGACCAGCTGATCTGGCGCACGACGAGCACTAGCAGCACGGCACTGACGACGATCTGCACGATACCACGCAGGTGCTTTTGGGTAATTGGAAGCTGTTCCAGGGTCGCCCGAACGCGCATGCCCGAAGTGTACATCAAATGGGATCGATTGCCAACAACGGCCGGGCGTGGTAAACTGGAGCCCTCATGGCGCGTTCCACCGGTTCACCCAGACCCTGGTACACCAATCCCTGGCTGCAAGCAGCCTTTATCCTGGTCATCGCCGCGGCCTTCCGATTGTGGCAGATCGGCAGCATCCCCCCAGGTCTTTTCGGCGACGAGGCGACCGATGGACTGGATGCGCTCGACGTGCTGGCCGGGCATGGGGCAGTCTTCTTTCCGGCTAATTTTGGCCGCGAAGGTCTGCACATGTGGATCGTGGCCGGCATGTTCCGCCTCATGGGGGTGGTGCCGCTGGCCATCCGCCTGCCATCGGTCGCTGCCGGCATCCTGACCACGCTGGCTGCCTACTGGTTGGGTCGCGAGCTGGTGACGGACTACCTGCGCGACCGGCCAGCCACTTACACCCGTGCCACGCTGATCGGCTGGATACCGCTGCTGAGTGCCATTTACCTGGCCACATCCTACTGGCATGTGCACTTCTCGCGCTTTGGCATCCGTGGCGTGTTTACACCCCTGTGCGGTGCCCTGGCCTTTGCTGCCTTTTGGCGGGCAGTCAATCAAAGCAGTACGGCAGCGGTGCGGTCGTCCTATGCCTGGTTTGCGTTCAGCGGTTTCTTTCTCGGCCTGGCCACACACTTCTACACGGCCAGCCGCTTTTTCCCGTTGTTCGTCGGCGGCTTTCTCGTCGTCCAGCTCATCATCGCCTACGCCACAGGGCGGCGTGACCAGGCTCTGCTTCGCCGGCACTTCTGGGGCATCGTGCTGCTCCTGGCTGTGGCCGCGCTGGTGTTTGCGCCGCTTGGGGTGTACTTCCTCCAACATCCGGGCAGCTTCAGCCAGCGCGCCAGTGCGGTGACCGCTTTCGGCAGCGATTCACCCTGGGTGCGCATGGGCCAGGCCGCCATCGCAAACGTCGTCCAGTTCTTCCTGCCCGGCGCTGGTGATCCTGAACAGTTCTACAACCTGCCCGGACGTGCCGTCTTCGACCCGCTGACCGCTGTCCTGGCCGTGCTTGGCATCCTCCTCGTGCTTTGGCGCTGGCGTTACGCGGCGAGCCTCTTTCTGCTCTTGTGGTTCCCGGCGCTGCTCGTGCCCTCGTTCCTGGCGACCGACCGCTGGCCAACACTGCCGCGCGTCCTGGGTGTGATCCCAGGTGTCTTCTTTTTCCCCGCCATCGGGTTGGCCGGTGTGGCCGTGCTGGTGGTGAGGCTCACACAGGGGCGACACCCATCTGCGGAAAGCCACAATGGCTTCACACCCGTGGGCCGCGCCCTGGCCAGTTTGTTTATCGCCGTCGCGCTCCTGATCCACGCCACCGGTACGTACCGTGACTACTTCGGCACCTGGGCACGCTCACAGGCGACGTTCGACGCTTTCGACGGCGATATGACCGCGGCCTGGCAGTGGCTGCAAAAAAACGAGCCGGACGGGCACGTCTACCTCTCGTCGGATCTGTTCCGCCACCCGACCTTTATGCTCTTGCACGAAAATGCCACCGTGCAGACCTACTTTCAACATGCCAACCCCAACCTGAGCTGGTTCGACGGTCGCCAGGTCCTCCCGCTGCCGCCAGCCGGCCAGCCGGCCACCTACGTGGTGGGTTCCAGCGCCCCGTTGGACGCTCCAACGCTGGCACAGGTGGCACCGGGCATACAGCGACGTGCGCAAATTGCCGCGCCCGACGGGTCCGCGGCGTTGACCGTGTTCGAGTGGCCAGCGGATGCCGTGGCCCCAACTCCAGGGGCAGCCGATTGGCCAGCCATCGTTCTGACCCAACACCTCGCCCTGATCGACGCTGCCCGCACGACGACCGGTGACGGTACGCCCATGCTGCGCCTGACCTGGCGCACGACCGGTCCCGATGCGGCCGCCTGGCCAGGCTATCGTCTTGAACTCGCCGGCGCGGATGCCAACGGTGCTCCCTGGCAGGAAACCGTACCTTTCGACGCCTTCCGCCCCTCGGAATGGGTTGCCGGCGGTCAGTTCGTCAGCTGGCACCCACTGCCGGATGCCGCCACCACGATCACTCAGCTGCGCCTGCTCGACCCCACCGACAACAGCCCCATCACCACGCCCGCCACCCCCGACGGCTGGCACCGGCTGCCGCCACCTTGACAATCAGCCACTCACCCGCTACAATCCTCCCGCATCTAACCCCAACCCCCAGCCCCTGACCCCTAACCCCCGAAGTTCAGGGTCCTGGCGAAGGGTGGATGCCCATCCCTGCCCGGTCGAAACCGGCCAACACGGGAGAAAGAATGGAAAAGACCTATCACATCCACACTTTCGGCTGCCAGATGAACGTGGCCGACAGCGGTCACGTTGCCGCTGAGCTCGACCGCCTCGGTTACCTGCCCACCGATGACGCCGACCAGGCCGACGTCGTCGTCATCAACACCTGCGTCGTGCGCCAGAGCGCCGAAGAGAAGGCGGTCGGCAAGCTGTGGGCGCTTAAACCCTTCAAACAGCGCCGGCCCGACATGACTGTGGCCCTGATGGGGTGCATGGTCGGGGTCAAACCGCCGCCCGAACTGCTGCGCCGCTTCCCCCACGTCGACGTCCTGTTACCGCCGTCCGACCCGCAGCCGCTGGTCGACCATCTCCGCAACCGGCTGCTGGCCGACGATCTGGCGGCGATCGAGGCCGCACAGCTCGCCCGGCGCTTTCAGCTGCAGGACGAAGATTTCCCAACGGCCAGCCCGATTCAAAGTGTCAAGCACCTGTCGTGGCATGGTGAAGCCCCCATCGCCGCCCACGTCCCCATCGTCTACGGCTGCTCGCACGCCTGCACCTTCTGCATCATCCCCTTCCGCCGCGGTATCGAGCGCAGCCGGCCGCTGGGCGAGATCGTGGATGAGGTGCGTGGTCTGGTGGCGCAGGGCGTGCGCGAGGTCACCTTGCTGGGACAGATCGTGGACCGCTATGGGTACGACTGGCGCGATCAGGGCCGTCAGCTTGATTTGGCCGATCTGCTGTACGCAGTCCACGAGGTTGAGGGTCTGCACCGCATCCGCTTCTTGACCAGCCATCCCAACTACATGAGCGACCGCATCCTGGACGCCGTGCGCGACCTCCCCAAGGTGTGTGAACACATCGAAGTACCATGTCAGGCGGGGAACGACGAGATCCTGGCCCACATGAAGCGCGGGTATTCCGCGGATGATTATCGCGCCTTGATTGTGCGCATCCGCCAGCGCATCCCGAATGTCGCCATTCATACCGACGTCATCGTGGGTTTTCCGGGTGAGACGGCGGCGCAGTTCCAGGATACGTACGATCTGCTGGCCGAGCTGCAGCTGGACAAAGCACACCTGGCGCGTTATTCGCCGCGCCCCGGCACCGTCAGTGCGCGGCGTCTGCACGATGACGTGGCGGAGGCCGAAAAACACCGCCGGCTGCATGCGCTCGAAGATTTGCAGGAACAGGTGCAAACCACCATCAACCGGCGTCTGCTGGGTGAGACGGTGGAAGTGCTGGTGGAAGACCGGCACAAGGGCAAGTGGCGCGGGCGCACACGCACCAACAAGCTGGTGTTCTTCGAGGATCCAGCGGACCGCCGTGGCCAGCTCGTCGACGTGCGCATCACCTGGGCCAGTGCGTACTCGATGCAGGGTGAGCCGGTGACCGTCCAGGTGGCAGCTGCGCCCGATCGCGTGGAAATACCGCTGGTTTGATCGGCGCACACGAAGCCGTGGAGATCGCGCAGATGAATCTCACAAACTTCAGGGGAACCGTCGCCCTCGTGGGTGCCGGCGAATACCTTCCGCCCCTGGCGGACGTCGACCGGCGGCTGCTGGCGCGCGTGGATAACCCGCGTGTGGTGTGCCTGCCGACGGCCGCCGGGACCGAGGGTGCGGAGCGGATTGCCTACTGGTCCGATCTGGGTGTGACGCATTTCCAAACGCTGGGGGTGCCGGTCAGCTCGCTCGACGTGATCGATCGCGCCTCCGCCCAAGACGAAGCCCAGGCGGCGCATATCCGGGCAGCTAACTTCGTCTACCTCTCCGGCGGTAAGCCGGCCTATCTCGCGGAAACGTTGGCCGGCACACCGGTATGGGACGCCATCCTCGATGTGCTGGCACGCGGTGGCGTTGTGGCCGGGTGCAGTGCCGGGGCGATGATCTTTGGCGCCAAGGTACCGCGGCTCCCTCCGCCGCCCGTTTGGGTCAAAGCCTTTGGCCTCTTGCCCGACGTCGTCATCATGCCGCATTTCGACGAAATGGGTGGCATGGTCGTGCAGCTCATGCACTGGGTCCTGGGCAGCGGCTACACCCTGTTGGGTATCGATGGTAATACGGCATTGGTCTGCACCAATTCCACTTGCACGGTAGACGGCCGCGGTGGCGTCACCGTATGGAGTGCGCAAAAGAAGCAGCGCTACGCCGATGGGGAAACCGTCACGTGGCCGTGAGCAAGAATCTTGTTGATCTGGGTGCGCTGCCGGGCCCCCATCACGGATCACACTGATCCGGGGAGCGCTTTGACTATGAGAAAGCTGTCATGGCACGTCGCCAAATGGGGCGTGCTGTTGATACTGCTGGTGAGCACCGCCTCGGCTCGACTGAGCTCGCCGATATCGGCCGCGCCGGTACAGAATACAGCCGGGAGTCCGGCCCATCAGGATTCCAATGGCGACCGGCCGTTTATCCTGCCCTTTGCCGAGCCACCGGGACCGGACACCTGGTTGATGGGCCAGGCGTACGGCAACACCATCGGCGCTTATTTCAACCGCAACACCACCTACCGCTACAGCCAGGGTATCCACTTTGGTATCGACCTGTCGGCACCCTGTGGCACGGAGATCGTCGCCGTGGCCGATGGCGTGGTTGCGCTGGTGGATGCGATGGCGTACGGTTCAGCACCGCACAACCTGATCATCGACCACCCCCAGCTCGGTTACGCGACCCTGTACGGCCATCTCCTGGAACGGCCCAAGCTGACGAAAGGGCAGCAGGTCAAACAGGGCCAGGTCGTGGCCTTGACCGGCGACCCGGACGAAACCTGCGTGGGCCGGCCGCATCTGCATCTGGAGGTTCGCGACTACCCTGGCCGGGCTTGGAAGTACAACCCGATCAACCTGATCGACGCTGACTGGGACAACCTGGCCCTGGTCGGCTCGTTCCGATCGGGCTTCGAGCGCGACCTGGACGACCCGCGCAAGTGGCAGCAGCTGGACGACCAGCCGCCGGCCGTCAGCGGCGGCCGGATCATCAATAACTTTGCCAACCCCTGGCCGAGGTCGAGGTAAACGGCCGATGAAACGACCTGTTGGTTTCGCGTTGATCATCGTCCTGCTCGTACTCGCCGCGTGTAACAATGACCCGACACCTGCGCCGGCCAGGGCAACCCCCGCAGCAGACGTGGCTATTGCTGAAGCAGCCGGGACGGACGTCCCCAGCCCGGTACCGACCGCCACCCCATCACCGACGGCGACAGCCACGCCCGTCCCCACGGCCACGCCAATACCGACCGCCACGCCGACGCCGCCTCCCCAGGCAGTGCAGCTGACCACGGGCGGCTGCTGCACACAGCCCTTCTGGTCACCCGATGGACAGCAGGTACGCTTCATCGACAAGCCGGCCCAGGACCAACCGGTGGGCATCTGGGGTGTTTCGATCGAGTCGCCGCTGGCCGCACCGCAGTTCGTCACCGACCGGCTGGAAGAGAGCACCGCCAGTCCCAAATACCTGATCGACACCGACAACAACACGACGGTGATCGAGCGGCGGGCGGATGGTCAGCGCTGGACCGTGCCGGCCAGGGGACGCAACGTTCTCATTTCGCCGGATGAAACGCGCATCGCCTGGGCGGTCACCAACGACGATGCCCCGCCGGGTCAGCAGGTGACACGGCTGTGGCTGGCCAACCTGGATGGCTCGGAGGTCCGGCAGGTGGCCACGCTGCCCCGCGGCAGCCTGAGCGGCTGGGTCTCGTCGGATACCCTGTTGATCAGCAGCCGGGAAAATCAGCAGGCACGCGAGCAGGTCCTGTCGACGCTGTCGCTGGCGGATGGCACACGCACCGAGCTGGCGCGTGCCGAGCGGCTGCGCGGCCAGATTCTTTCGCCCAGCGGGGGTTGGGTGGTGTATTACGTCACCTTCGACGCCGACCCGGCCAACAACGGCTTGTGGGTGGTCAGCACCGACGGTGCGCAGAAAGCACAGCTCAGCGCGGACCTGTTTGGCAGTTACCAGTGGCGTCCCTGCCCTGGGCAGTGCACGGCTGCCGAAGACCGGCTGGTCATCGTGCCCATGCAGATCGATGCACCCCTCCACTGGCTCGTCGAGCTGAACCCGGCGACCGGCGAGACCCGGCAGCTGACCGACCCGGCGGTGACGCCGTTCAAGATCGCCAACGGCGACTGGCGCATCTCCCCCGATGGCCGGCACGTGGCCTACGTCGAGCGCAGCGATCGCAACGTGTATGTGATCGAGCTGAGTAGACGGTGAAAGTGCATTGCCATGTAATCGTGCACATTCGAAATAGTACTGGTTAGAGGCGTCCGGTACAAATGGTACAAGTTTGTAACGCAGTTAGTTGCAGGAATCGGACACTAGACATGTAACGGGGTTTGTTGCAGGTAACTTGTAACGGAGTTAGTTGCAGTCAGCACTTAGACACTAATATCAATCTTGATGCCAATGACTTCTTCTAACTCGCTCAGTCCATTCCGAAAATGACGATCTGCATTTGCGGCGTATTGCCTATTCTGGAGAATTAGTGGCCGTATTCTGCTTGTCGTACTAAATGGTTCGTAACTCCTCAACAGACTATTGATCCTTTGGTAGTTTTCGATTAATTTGACCAATTCGTCCGTTCCTGCATCAAGTTCTTTCAGCGCTG
>JAYRNS010000826.1:0-4653 GCA_041912075.1 Anaerolineae bacterium | reverse complement strand
TTGGAAGTTGGAGGTTGGACGTTGGAGGTGGGAGGGGGGAGGTTGGAGGTTGGAGGGGGCTGATGTGGTGGCGGTTGAACGGGTATCAGGTATAATGTGGCGGTGATTTGATTGATACTCTCGGCAAAAGGAGCAGCCATGTACGATGTTATTGTGATTGGTGGTGGGCCGGCGGGGGTGACGGCGGCGTTGCGGGCGCGCGAGTTGGGGGCGGCGGTGGCGCTGGTCGAGCGTGGCGCGATGGGAGGCACGTGCACGAACGATGGCTGCGTGCCGACACGTGTGCTGGCCAGGGCGGCCCGCCTGGTGGTCAACGGCCAGCAGTTTGCCGACTATGGCCTGGCCACGCCGGCTCTGCAGGTCGATATTCAGCAGTTACTTACCCACGCCCAGCACATCGTCTATACGATTCACCAGAAAAAGCAGCTGGTCGCTCACCTCGGCGAGTCGGGTGTCAGTGTCTTCTCAGAGGTGGGCCCGGCGCGGTTCGTGGACCCGCAGACGATCCAGCTGCCGGATGGGCGGCAGCTGCGTGCACATAAGTTCATTTTGTGCGCGGGGGGACGGGCGCGACGTCTCGATTTTCCGGGTGCCGATCTTGCCATGACCCACAGCGACGTCTGGTCACTCAAGAAGCTGCCAGCCAGTGTGCTGGTGGCGGGCGGTGCGGCGACGGGCTGCCAGCTGGCATCGATCCTGCGGGCCTTCGGCGCCCAGGTCACGCTGATCGAGCGTCTCCCCGACATTCTGCGCGTCGAAGATGCGCAGGTATCGCAGGCCATGGACAGCGCCTTCCGACAGCGCGGCATCGAGCTGCTCACCGGCATCGGCGACATCCGGCAGCTCACGAAGATTGGACACCAGCTGCAGATTGTCTTCGAGCATGCTGGCCAGGCAGTGACGCGTACGGTCGAGGCGGTCATCCTGTCCACCGGTTGGTTGGGCAACCTGGAACCACTCAATCTGGCAGCGGCCGGGGTACAAACCAACGGTCCCTACGTAACCGTCGACGACCACCTGCGCACCTCAGTGCCCCACATCTTCGCCGCCGGTGACATCAACGGGCGGATGATGCTCGTACAGACCGCGGGCAGTCAGGCGCGCCTGGCGGCTGAAAACGCTGTCCTCGGCACACAAGTGCCTCTCGATCAACAGATCGTACCCCACGGTGGATTTACCGACCCGGAATACGCCAGCGTTGGTTTGACGGAAGCGCAGGCACGGGCCACGCTCGCCTGCGTCGTCGCGGTGGTGCCTTATCATGATATGGACCGGGCCGTCATCGACGGTCGCACCGAAGGGTTCTGCAAGCTCATCGTCGCGGCGGAGACGCGCCAGATCGTGGGTGCGCACGTCGTCGGTGAACAGGCCATGGAAATCGTCCACGTGGCGGCGGCTGGCATGGCGGCCGGCATGCGCATCGAGCAGCTGGCCGAACTGCAGATTGCCTACCCGACCTATACAGCCATCCTGGGTCTGGCTGCGCGCCAGACCGTGCGCGCCCTCGGTGACATGCCATTGACGTTGGAATGGCGCGCGCTGGCACGACCGCATGCCGAGTGGGAAAGAAGTAGTCAGGGCTCGTAATGAGACAAAAGTCGCTGTGATCGGCGGCACTATGTGATACATTTCACCCAATGTTGCGACACGGTGCCTGTGACGGTACAGGCGACAAGGGGACGATTCGATGACAGTTGATCCTGCTCCGATTCTACCGCACATCGATGAGAAAACGTGCACCGGCTGTGGTATTTGTGTGGCAGCCTGTCCGACGCACGCACTCAGCCAGGTGGACAACAAGGCACGGTTGACCCACCCGGATTTGTGTACGTACTGCACGATCTGCGAAGGAATCTGTCCGGTGGAAGCCATCGAGCTACCTTTTATCGTCGTCTTCTCCGAACCGTCTGGACTGCGCGGACCTCTTCTGCATTGAGGAAGCATCAGAACAGGTTGCATGGCGAAAACCAGGGATTTGGTGCCGCAACATCCGAGTCCAAGGTCCTACGCGCAATCTCACAGATTGGAGGAGATGATTTCGTGAAACGCACCACGCTTGCTCTGCTCCTGATCATGGTGCTCGTCCTCAGTGGTTGTAACCAACCCAAGGACACGCCAACGCCGCAGGGTGCCGTGCCCGGTGACGGCGGGCTGCCTGCCTCCGCCCAGGCCATCGCCGCCGAACGCGGTCTGACACCTGACGACGTCACAGCTGCCCTCAAGACCTACGTGCCAACCGGCAAATATGACGATTACGTCATGTTTTCGTCCGGCGGGCACAGTGGCCAGATCCTGGTCATCGGTCTGCCGTCGATGCGCCTGCTTAAGGTGATCGGTGTTTTTACACCGGAACCCTGGCAGGGTTTTGGTTATGGCTCGAATGAGTCCAAAGAAGTGCTTGCCGGCGGTGAAGTGGCCGGGCGCCCCATCACCTGGGCTGACACCCACCACCCGGCACTCAGCGAAACGGCGGGCGATTACGATGGCCAGTTCGTCTTCATCAACGACAAGGCCAACGCCCGCGTTGCCGTCGTCGACCTGCGCGACTTCGAGACCAAACAGATCGTCAAGAACCCCAATGCCATCAATGACCACGGTGGCAGCTTCGTCACTCCCAACACTGAATACATCGTCGAAGGTCCGCAGTATGCCGCGCCGATCGGCTTCGAGTACGCCTCGATCGACGAATATAAGGATAAATACCGCGGCCTGATTACCTTCTGGAAGTTCGATCGCGAGGCAGGACGCATCGTCCCTGAGGACTCGTTCCAGATCGAGCTGCCGCCCTACTGGCAGGACCTGTGCGACGCTGGTAAACTGGAGAGCGAAGGCTGGGTTTTCTGCAACTCCTTCAACACCGAGCTGGCCACCGGCGCCGGCCCCGACGGTTCGGGTCCCCAATTTGAAGCAGGCACGGCCCAGAACGACATGGACTACCTGCACATCATCGACTGGAAGAAGGCCGAAGAAGTCTACAAGGCCGGTAAGGGTAAAGAGATAAACGGCATGGACGTTATCTCCATGGAAACGGCCGTGGCCGAAGGGCTGCTCTACTTTGCCCCCGAACCCAAGAGCCCGCACGGCGTCGATGTGGCTCCCAAGGGTGACTACATCGTCATTGGTGGCAAACTCGACCCGCACGTGAGTATCTACAGCTTCAAGAAGATTCAGGACGCCATCGCCAAGGGCACCACGGACAAGGATGCCTACGGTGTGCCGATCCTGGCCTTCAACGACGTGCTGGAGGCACAGGTCGAACTGGGCCTGGGGCCGTTGCACACCGTGTTCGACAACCAGGGTTACGCCTACACCAGCCTCTTCCTGGACAGCGCCGTGGCCCGCTGGAGCCTGGGCCCGCCGTACCGTGAGGATGGCTGGAAGCTGGAAGGCAAACTGCCCGTGTCCTACAACATCGGGCACATTGCCGCCGCCGAAGGTGATACGGTCGATCCTGACGGCAAGTACGTGGTGGCACTCAACAAGTGGTCGGTCGATCGTTTTCTCAACGTCGGGCCGCTGCTGCCGCAGAACTTCCAGCTGGTGGATATCAGCCAGCCCGGTGACAAGATGCAGCTGCTGTACGATATGCCCATCGGCGTGGCCGAGCCGCACTACGCCCAGATCATCAAGGCCGACAAGCTGAACGCCTGGGAAGTCTATCCGGAAGTCGGCTTCAACACCCTGACCATGTCCAAGGACCCGAACGCCGTCGAACCGGGTCAGGAGAAGGTGGTGCGCAACGGCAACGAAGTCGAGATCTGGATGACGGTCGTGCGCAGCCACTACACGCCGGACCGCATCGAACTCAAGAAGGGCGACAAAGTCAAGTGGCACCTGACCAACGTCGAGCGCGCACGTGACGCCACCCATGGCTTTGCCCTCTCCGGCTACAACATCAACCTGAGCCTGGAGCCGGGTGAGTCAACAACGATCGAGTTCGAGGCCGATCTGCCGGGCACGTTTACCTACTACTGCACCGAGTTCTGCTCGGCACTGCACCTCGAGATGATTGGTTATATGCTGGTCCAGCCGTAAACGACAGGTCGTATGCCCATGCCAGCCTGCTCGAGGGCTGGTGTGGGCCAGCTGGTTCGAGGGGAGTTGGGCAGGCCTGGTAGGGTCTACCCAACCCCCAACCGCTGATACAGCAAGACCCTTCGGGAGTCATACAAAGATGACAACACAAACAACGCCCAACAACCCGACCCCCGTCGCGAACCCAAATACGTACATTATGCCAACGATGCTGTTCATGGCAGCGGCCCTGCTCCTGGTGGTTTCGATCTTCCTCCCGTATTGGACGATGACGCTGCACGCACCACAGTACCCAAAGGGTCTGACGATCCAGCTGTACGTCAACCAGGTCGAAGGCGACGCCAAAGAAATCGATGGTTTGAACCATTATATTGGCATGCCAAAAATGGAAGAAGCGGCTGCCTTCGAGCGATCGTTTTCGGTCATCGCGGTTGCCGCCCTGGCCCTGCTGTTGGTGGCGGCGATATTCGTGCGCAACTGGTGGGCGGCCCTGCTGGCTCTGCCGGTGATTGCCTACCCCCTCATCTTTTTGGTTGACTTGTTCTATTGGCTGTATTCTTTTGGTCACAACCTCGATCCCAAGGCACCGCTCTCCAGCAGTATCAAACCGTTCACCCC
>JAYRNS010000825.1:0-2058 GCA_041912075.1 Anaerolineae bacterium | reverse complement strand
TGTGGAAATGCGGCCCTTTTCTTCGACAAAGTATTCCACGCAGGCAAAGGCAAAGTTGTAGTTCATCACCGCATCGAACTCGTCCCCCAGCAGGTACGGGCGCAGGACGTCGATCGGGTCGATCACCTCGGCCGTCAAATAAGCCTGCGGGTTGATCGACTTGACCAGGCCGCGCCAGTCTTTCCAGAACTGGTGGCCGACACAGAAGGCAACGTCGAGACGCCAGCCATCGATACCGTCGTCGGGGCTGCCGTCGCCGTTGGGGTCCATCCAGCGGCGGGTCGCAGCAAAAATGTAGGCTTTGGGACCCGGCGCAATATCCTCTCCCACTTTGCGCAGGTCAGGCAGCTCCTTGACACCAGCCCAGCCCTGGTAGTCGAACGCCGTCCCGCGTGCCGGGTCGGCCCAGCGGCGAATCTCGAACCAGTCGGCAAAACGTGAGTGCTGTTGGTTGGCCACGACGTCGCGAAAGGCAAAGCTGTTGAGCCCCATGTGGTTGAAGACACCGTCGAAGATGATGTACATCCCGCGCCGGTGCACTTCGCCGATCAGCCGGCATGCCAGCCGGTCAGCCGCGGTCCACACCCAGGTGCGGGGGTCGTCGGGCGTTTCCCGGGCGATCAGCGCATCATCGCCGGCCGGGTCGGGGCCAAAGGTCGGGTCGATGTGGTGGTACGTGGCGCCGTCGTATTTGTGGCTGGAGGGCGCCCAGAACACCGGGTTCAGGTAGAGCGCGGTCACGCCCAGGTCCTGCAGGTAATCGAGCTGGTCGAGGATCCCCTGCAGGTCGCCGCCGTAGCGCCGGCGCTGCAGGTTGAACCAGATGTTGCGCCCATTGGCGCGCTCGTACGGCTGCAGCGCGTACCAGTCGGACGTCCAGGGGTGAACCTGCCAGGGCGAGGTGGGGTCGTGCGGCCAGGACCCGGCCTGGTCGGCCACGGTGGGATCGTTGCCGGGATCGCCGTTACGAAAACGTTCGGGAAAAATCTGGTACCAGACGACGCGCCGGGCCCAGTCGGGTACCCAATCGGTGGTGGTCATTTGTTTTTCAGAACCTCGTTCAATTCTTTGCGGCCAAAGACGGGTGGTTTGGCCGGCTCGCTGGCGGCGGTGTCGTTCGCGACTGAGTCGCTGCGCCCGATGCGTGCCGGCAGCGAGAAGCGCCGGTGAACCGAAGTGCTCGAACAGGTCGGGCAGACGATCTCGGCCGGCACCTGGTGCACGGACAGAAAGAGCTGGTCGAAATCACGACCGCAGGCGGTACAGCGATATTCATAAATGGGCATAGACATTCCTCCATCCTCGTGATGGGTCATCGCGGTGCAATGGGTTACGTGATTCTAGTGCATTTCGCCGTCCTACCCAAATCACTGGCGAGCGATCCATTCGAGATACACCCGCCATCACGCACACGCTTGCCGTCCACGTGGCGTTATGTTACACTTGAAGCAGACTGTTCGTCAATCAAGAGACAACGTGACGCTGCAATATGGTAATGGATCGATCGATGCAACCAACCGCTGTGCAGAAACCACAGCCACGAGGCATTCCACCCGTACTTGTACCGGCCCTGCGCGACGTAAAAAGAGCACTGCGGACCATTTATGGAACGCGGTTGAGCGCCATCTACCTCTATGGCTCGTATGCACGCGGTGATTATGATGCTGACTCCGATGTGGATCTGCTGGTCACGTTGCGCGATGACGTCAACCCCTGGATGGAAAGCAGTCGTTTGAGTGAAACGTTGTCCGATATTTGCCTAGCGCATGATCTGCTGATCGCAGTTTACACCGTGCCAGAAGCATGGCTGCGCGAGCGAGAAACGCCGCTCTTTGTCAATATTCGGCGCGAGGGCGTCCTGGTATGACCAGCTCAGCCGATCTATCAGCGATGTTGGACAAGGCTGCGCGCTATATCAACTCTGCTCAGGCGTTGCGCCAAGGACAAGACTTCGATTCCGCGATCTCTCGCTTGTATTACTCGATGTTCTACTGTGCCGAGGCAGTTCTGACGGCCTACGGGTACTCATTTTCCAGCCACAAGGCGGTCATCTCGTCA
>JAYRNS010000824.1:0-2844 GCA_041912075.1 Anaerolineae bacterium | reverse complement strand
GTGGTCTATCCACAAAAACGTGGGTATTACCAGGTCGGACCGCTGCAGCTGACATCGGGTGATGCGATGGGGCTGGTTGGTCAGCAGCAGCGCCAGGGGGCAGCCGCGTATTTGACGGTCTATCCGCGCATCGTGCCGCTGGCACATGTGCCGCTGCCGTCACGCTCGCCGCTGGGCACGCTGCGTCACACACAGCCAATCTTCGAAGACCCGACACGCATTATCGGCAAACGCGACTACACCGCCGGCGATACGCTGCGCCGCATCGATTGGAAGTCCACGGCGGCCGTGGGGCGGCTGCAGGTGAAACAGTTCGAGCCGTCGATTGCGCTCGAAACCACCATCTTGCTCAACCTGTATGCACCCGAATACGAGCTGCGCACGCGGGTCGATACCACCGAGCTGGCGATCGTGGTGGCGGCTTCACTGGCCAACTGGATTACCAGCCGTAAACAGACGGTGGGACTGGCCACGAACGGCTTCGACCCGCTCACTCCCGATATGACTCTGCACGCCATCCCGGGGCGTAAGGGGCGTGGTCATCTCATGCGTCTGCTGGAGGTGCTGGCACGGGTGCAGGTCACCGAGTCGATGCCCCTGGCTGCCCTCCTGCACCAACAGATCGTTCACCTGGCGTGGGGCACGACGGTCGTGGTGATCACGAGTCATCTGGATGAAACGCTGTTAGAGGGGTTGCTGCAGGCGCGCCGCGCTGGCCTCAACGCTGTTGTCGTCCTGTGCGGATATGCAACCGGACACGTCGACGTACAGCGGCGCGCACAGCGGTTTGGTTTTCCAGTGACGACCATTCGCAACGAACGCGATCTCGACATCTGGCGCACGCGCCACGGATAACTGCTATGTCGCAAATCACGATGCCGCACTTCTTGCGCAGCAACGAACGCAACACAATTCTCGTCAGCCACTTGCTCGTGCTGGCCATGGCGATGTGTGTCGTGGCGCTGTTTGTTGAGTTTGGCAAACGCCTGGCGCCGGGATGGGATGCCGGCTACATGGTCGTGGTGGCAATCCTGGTGGCACTGGAGGCGATGTACTCGCGGCGCACTCTGTATAGGGTTATGCCTCTCAGCCTGACCTGGTTTCGGCACCGGATCGCCGAATGGGTGGTGATTCTCGTCGCACTCAAAGCACTCTTGTACCTGCTGCGTGGCACCGACCAGTTCTGGATCGATATCCAACTCTGGCAAAAGGACTTTTTCGTCAACTTTTTCAGTGGTGAGTTTCTGGGTGCCGCGGTGATCGCCTGGGTCGCGTGGACGATCACCGGCATGTTCACCGGTGTGCTGCTCGATCTCGAAGGTGACGTGCTGTTTGCCGATGATGAAAGCCGCTCCGTGCTGTTGAGTGATCGCCCCGGTGCGCGCCAGCGCCTGGCCGAACGGTTTTTCCTCGTCGGCGGACTGATGATCTTTATGATTGCCCTGCTGCGCCTGGACCTGGGGGCGCTCGACTTGAATCTACCGATCGTGCGCACGGGGGTCGGATGGCTGGTCGTGTACCTGCTGTTGGGTCTGGCGCTGCTTGGTCTGAGCAACTTTGCCGTGCTGCGTGCGCGCTGGGGATGGGACCGGGTACCCCTGGCTCGCAACCTGGCCGGCCAGTGGGCACTGTACACGCTGCTCTTCGTCGTGGGTGTTGCGCTGCTCGCCGTGCTGCTCCCGACCAGCTATTCGGTGGGGCTGCTGGCGATCCTGGGGTATATCATCCTCCTGATCGTCGAGGTGATGCGCTACCTCTTAGTGCTCGTGGCGATTCCCATCATGCTCTTCATCCTGTTTGTGTTGTCACTGTTGGGCGTGGGACAGTCCAACGTTTCCCTGCCTGAAGTGGAATTTACACCGCCTCCCCTGCCAGCCGGCGGCGAGCTGAGCTGGCTGGCTTTGCTGCGCTCGGTACTCTTCTGGGTGGTCATGATCGGCGTGGTGTTCTTTGCATTTCGCCATTACCTGCGCCAGCGCCAGGATCTACTGGAACGGCTGCGCCGGCTGCCGGGTGTCAAACAGCTGTTGGCCGCCTGGCAGTGGTTGCGTGCGCGCGTGGGCCATGCCAACCAGCGGCTGCGTGCGGCCTGGACAGCCAGTCGGCAGCGCCAGCGTTCATCCGCAGACATCTCATCGACCACCCCCCGGCGCTTTGCCAATCCCGGGCACCTTTCTGCCCGCGAGCGTGTGTTGTTCTTCTACCTGGCCATGGTGCACCGCGGCAGCGAGGCCGGTATCCGCCGCCAGCCCGGCCAGACCCCCTACGAGTACGCACAATCGCTGGAAGCCGCCTTACCGGAGAACTTCGAGGACGTGGCCTCCCTCACCGACTCGTTCGTCGAAGCCCGCTACAGCCGGCACGACATTTCGACCGAACAGGCCGGCACGGTGCAGACCCTTTGGGAGCGCATCAAACGCGCCCTCCGCCGGGGGGGACCGTAAGTTGGAGTGCCGGGTTTCGGGGTTGGGGGCTGGGGATTGGGGATTAGGGATTGGGGATTAGGATCCGAGCGCACAACCACAGGTATTTCCTACTTCCTACTCCCTACTCCCTACTCCTTGAAAATTCCCGTTTCCTGTGCGATAATATTTGGTGCAAGCCGCACGGCACGCGTGCCGTGCTGTGGGATGGCGGGCCAATCCGCTTCATCAAAAGGAGTCTCTATCGTGACGATCAAACTCGTGTTGCTGCGCCATGGTCAAAGCACCTGGAATTTGGACAACCGCTTCACCGGCTGGACCGACGTCGATCTCTCGGAGCACGGGCTCGACGAGGCCCACGCGGCCGGCCGCGTACTGCATGAAGAGGGTTACACCTTCGATATTGCTTATACTTCCGTCC
>JAYRNS010000823.1:0-1735 GCA_041912075.1 Anaerolineae bacterium | reverse complement strand
TGGCCAACCAAAAGAACCCGGACGCCGCGATTGCCAACGAGGACGTGATCTTCGTGAGGAAGCCGCTATGAACCAGCGTGACGCCGACAACCTGGAAATCATACGGCGGGCCATCCCGGAGTCGTCGGTACAGGCCACCATCCGCGACTACCTGGTTATGCGCGGGGCGGTCGTGATCCGGCTGAACAGCGGGGTCATGCCGACACCGGACGGGGCGCGCCAGTTCGCCGCTAACACCTGGCACGCACCGGGGCACCAGCGTGAGACGGCGGGAGCACCTGACCTGCTGGTGATGTACCGCGGTACACCGTTCGCGGTTGAGGTCAAGCGGGTTGGTGGCCGGCAGTCACCGGAGCAGCGCGAGTTTCAGGCCGCCTGGGAGAGTGCCGGCGGCTGGTATATCCTGGCGTCATCGTTGGATGACGTAATGCGGGAGGTGGGGGGATGACATGGACACAGAACGGGAGCTTATCGACATGGCGCTGGCAATCAGCGCCGCCGGTGGGGCAGTGGCCGACGCCGTGAAGAAGCAGGTGTTTCACGCTCACGGTGTTGATTGGCCGCTGCTCCTCACTCTGGCCGAGGTGCTGCGCATGAACGCCGCAGCCCTGGCACTGTTGACTGAACAGCAGATTGAGCGCGACGCCCAGCCCGCGCTCGACTTTGGCGACATGCTGCCCGGTGACGTGGCTGAGTGCGCCATGTGCGACACGGCGGGTGTTGGACGTTTGTCCAACGTTACCATAGGTCCGGGTGTATCATGACCGCTATAGCGATCCTGGCTGTCCTGGTGTTGCTGGCTGTCTGTGCCACGCTAGGCCGTGGCGTGGTGGCATTGGCGGCGCGGTGGGTGCTCGTTATCGTCGCGGCCCTGCTGTTGGTGGCACTGCTGGCCGGCTGCGCACCACCTCCACCGCCAACCGCGACAGTGTTGGACCTGCAAGATGCGACTGTGCCACCCTGGCTGTGGTCGGGTGCGGATCATCCTGAATGGCCGACATGCCGGTATGAACCGCCCTCGGCGCTGTGTGTGGAGGAACCATGAGCGTGTGGCTATGGAAGGTCTGGCTCTATTGGAACGCACACCTACTGAGCACGGCAGATTTTATCAGCGTCACAGACGATGTGTACCGGCCATACGGGTGGGGGATCGGTCGTAAGAGGTGGTTCTTCGGCCTGATTGTCTATCGGGTAAAGCCGCGCAATGAGGGCACCAAGGAATGACCGACGAACACCAGGCCGGCGCCGGCATGGTTGTCGCCGCGCAGGAGGCACTGGCCAAAGCCGGCCACGCCGCGGGTGTTGCGATGGCCGCGGCTGGCATCGGCCTGGCTGCGATGGTCGTCGGATTGATAGCGGTCGTGATCGCCACCGTAGCCATCGTCAGTCGGGTAGTGGGGGAGGCGTTGTCGCTGTTTGCCGAGCTGGTCACCGGCATGATCGAGGCGGTTGTGGCGATGGTGCCGGACCTGCTCCACGCCGCGATCATGGCCGGCGCGATGGCGGCGATGTGGGTGGGTTTCAACTGGACGTGGGCGGCATACAGCCAGGACATGCCGGCATGGATAGCGGCGATGCTGGCGGGTGCGTTCGTGGTGCTGCCGGTGGGCTATGCGCTGTATCGCCAGCTGTGGCCGATGGTGATCGTGGCAAGCGTGCTCTTAGTCGCCGCGGGCGCGGCGCTGCTCTACCTGGGGCCGGTTGTGCGAGTCGGGGCGATCATTGGGACGTTGGG
>JAYRNS010000822.1:0-1631 GCA_041912075.1 Anaerolineae bacterium | reverse complement strand
CAGCGAAACCTGCACGTTGTCCAACAAACCGCTGCGCCCGCTGGTTACCGGCTGCAGCTCGTTGAGCAGCCCCAGGAAGGCCAGGCCATTCAGGCTGAAACCCAGCTGCTGGGTGATGGCATCGACCAGATGGTGCGCTTCATCGATGATCAGGTGCTGGTAACCGGGCAGCACGCGGTTGTCGGCTGCAACGTCGCTCAACAACAGGGCGTGGTTGATGATGACCAGGTGCCCACCCTCGGCTTCGGCCCGCGCCTGGTAAAAAAAGCAGGGTCCACCCTCCAGTTCCTGGCAGTGCGTGGCTGTACACAGCTCGCGGTCGGCGCAGATGCGGTTCCAGGCGGTCTGTTCACCGTTGTTGATAAAGCGCAGCTCGTCCCGATCACCGGTCTGCGTGTATTGCAGCCAGATCAGGCTGCGAACCACCATCCGCAGCTCGTCGTCGTTGAGGTCAGTGCGCGTACGCAGGTGGTTGAACCGCCGCGGGCAGAGATAGTTGGACCGACCCTTGACCAGGGCCGCCGTGAAGGGTACCGGCAGCAGCTGCTGCACGTCGGGGATGTCTTTGAGGAAGAGCTGGTCCTGCAAGTTGATCGTGTTGGTCGATACGACCACCCGTTTGCCGTTTTGCACGGCGTACTGCGCCGCCGGCAGCAGGTAGGCCAGCGACTTGCCGGTGCCTGTGCCGGCCTCGACCAGAAGGTGCTGGCGCTGGTTCAAGGCCTGGGTCACCGCCCGCAGCATGTCGATTTGTTGGGGGCGGTATTCGTAGCCCGGAAAGACGCTGGCGGCCGGCCCGGCTGGAGCCAATAGCTCAGCCAGCGCCGCTTCGTCAACCGGCTGCGGGACGTTGCGGGCGTGCAAGGGTTCGGGCGCCTCACCGCTTGTCCAGGTGGCACGGCCAGGCACGACCTGGCGGCCGCGCCGTGCCGGGCTCGTCATGGTCTGGGTCGCGGCGCGGTTCGCCATCTCACGAAACAGCGGCGCCAGCGGCCATTGGCTGCGCCCGGTCAGCTTGACGATCTCGCTCAGCAGTTCGATGGGCAGCCGGCCGCCGTAGTCGACCAGGGCCAGCAGCAGGCTCATGCTGGCGCGGGCATCGGCCAGGGCGCGGTGGGCGTCGGGCAGTTGAATCGCAAACGTCGCCGCCAGGTTGCCCAGGGTGTAACGGTCCTGGCGCGGCAGGAGCAGCGACGCCAGCTCGAACGTATCGACGGCCGGGTTGTCGTGGTAGAGACCGCGCGCCTGGAGAAAGCCCAGGTCGAAGCCAATGTTGTGACCCACGACGGGCAGTGTGCCGATGAAGCGGGTTAACTCGTGTCCGACGTGACGCAGCGGCGGGGCGTCGGACACGTCGGCGTCACCGATGCCGGTTAGCTGCGTGATCTTGAGCGGGATCGGCCGGCCGGGATTGACCAGGGAGGTCCATTCGGCCAAGATGTGGTCGTCGATCACCTTGACGCAGCCGATTTCGATGATGGCATCCCGTTCGGCGTCGAGGCCGGTGGTTTCCAGGTCCAGGGCCACGCACGAGAGGGGCATAGGTTGTGCTCGATTCTAGGCCGCGGTGTGGTACAGCGCCGCAAGTGGCAGGATAGGTGGGTTATTATAGCGCACCGGTTACACGGTCT
>JAYRNS010000821.1:0-7060 GCA_041912075.1 Anaerolineae bacterium | reverse complement strand
CGTATTATGCAAGCGCGTGTGCATGCCAACGAGCACATTCTCGATCACCGTCATGTTGGGGAAGAGGCGGATGTTCTGAAACGTGCGGGCAATTCCCGCGCCAGCGATCTGGTCTGGCCGTTTGCCGCTGATCACGTGTCCGTCGAAAACAAACTGACCACCATCCGGTTTGTAGATGCCAGTCATGATATTGAAGAACGTGGTTTTACCGGCACCGTTGGGGCCAATGATGCTGTCGATTGCGCCCTTCTCGACCGTGAGGTCCACCGTATCGACCGCCACCAGTCCCCCGAATCGTTTGGTGATGCCCTGTGCTTCCAAAAGCGCCATGTCGCAGTCTCCTTTCGCCTACTCCTGCTCGAACGGTAACGGCGCCTCGGTGCGGCGCGTCTCGTCCATGTAGTCGGGCGTTTCCTCTTCGGAATCGGCCTCCTGTAATTCCATGGCACGCCGCTTCGATGGCAGGATGCCGGCAGGGCGGAAGATCATCATCACCACCAGGATGACGCCAAACACGAGCTTCTGGTAACGCGCGGGGTCGAGCTGGCTGGGCAGATCGGCCCACGGCATGTTGAGGATGGGAATGACACCTGCACCCTGGCGCAGGCGGCTGAGCTCCAGCGAGAGATACTGCAAAAAGTCGATGTTGAGCAGGGTCACCAGGGCGGCCCCCAGGATGACACCGGGAATGCTGCCCAGGCCACCGAGGATGACCATCACCAGGATCATGATCGACTGTGTCAGCGAAAAGGTCTCGGGACTGACGAAGGTGCGGTTGGCCGCAAAGATCACGCCCATCGCACCGGCAAAGGCTGCGCCGGAAGCAAACGCCGTGAGTTTGGTGCGGGTCAGCGGAATACCCATGGCCAGGGCTGCTACCTCGTCTTCACGAATGGCCGTCCAGGCACGCCCTACGCGCGAGTTCTCCATGCGACTCACGACGATGACGACCACCACGAGCACGAGCAGGGCAACGAAGTAAAAGAAGAGTCCATACAGCTCGGCGTCGTTCAATGGTTTGCCGGCGACGCGTGACAAAAAGTCGTAAATTGGGCCGGTGGTTAGAAATACAGGTAGGGGCGGCCGCTGGATGGGTGTGATACCCTGGGGTCCATTCGTCAGGTTGATCGGCTTATCCAGGTTGTTGGCCAACACACGGATCACTTCACCAAACCCCAGGGTCACGATCGCCAGATAGTCACCGCGCAAACGCAAGACGGGCAGACCCAGAATGATGCCAAAAAAGGCCGCGACGCCGACCCCCAGGAAGATGAACAACCAGAAAAACTCGGGACCGATCGGAAACCCCTGCAGCTGCGGTGCCGTGCCGGGCTGCGAGTTCAGCAGCCACAGCTGCTGCGAGCCAAAGATGGCCCACGAATAGGCACCCACGGCGTAGAACGCGACGTACCCCAGGTCGAGCAGACCGGCAAAACCGACCACCACGTTGAGACCGGATGCGAGGGCGGCCATGATCGCCACCTGGAAGCCGAGTTCGAGCAAAAACGGGTTGATGGCACCCAGGATCGGCACGATGACAAACACGATAGTCAGCATCATGATCGCCTTGACCCGGAAGCGGTTGGGCAGGCGGAAGACAAACAGAATCGACGCCATGAACAGCAGGCGCCACAGCAGCGAGCGCGGGTTCTGCGTGACCATGTACGAGGTGAAGATCACGTAGACGATCGTCAGGATGAGGGCCGTGTTACCCCGTTGCAAAAACGCAAAGGGTGACTTGGGTGCCGTGGGCTGTGCCGTTGTCATAGGTCACCTCATGCTTTCTGAGCCACGTTTTCGCCCAACAGACCGGTGGGGCGAAAAATCAGGATCAGGATCAGGATGCCAAACGCCACGATGTCCTTGTATTCGGCGCCAAACGCGCCCTGGGTGAAGATGGTCAGGTAGGACGCCGAAACCGACTCCAGCAGGCCCAGAATGATACCACCCAGCATCGCACCGGTGATGTTGCCAATACCACCCAACACCGCCGCGGTAAAGGCCTTCAAACCGGGGATGAAACCCATAAAGGGATCGATGCGGGTAAACTTCAGCGCCCACAGCACACCAGCCGCACCGCCCAACGCGCCGCCGATGAGAAAGGTAAAAGCGATGATGCGGTTGACGTTGATGCCCATCAGGCTGGAGGTGCGCTGGTCCTGGGCGACCGCACGAATCGCTTTACCCAGCTTGGTGGCGTTGACCAGAAAGTTGAGACCGATCAGCATAATAAAGGCCACCACGATGACGATCAGCGACTTGACCTGGATGTCGACTGGAATTTGGATCGGGCCCAGTGGCATCGTAAAAAGCGGTATGCGTTCGTCGAAGTTGCCAAAGGTGGGAAACGACAGGTAGAACTGTCCGGTCGTGATACTCTGGATAAAGCGCATCGTATCCTGGAGCAAAAAACTGACACCGATGGCGGAAATGAGCGGAACCAGGCGCGGGGCGTGACGCAGCGGGCGGTAGGCAATACGCTCGACCGAGACCGACAGTGTGCCGGCCACGATCATGCCCACGATGATAGCCAGGAACAAGAACAGATAATCGAGTGCCAGGTTGTTATTCAGGATGCCACGGTTGTCCAGGTAGATCAACAACCAGGTACCGCCAAAGGCACCCCACATAAAGAACTCACCATGGGCAAAGTTGATGAATTCGAGCACGCCGTAGACCATCGTATAGCCCAATGCGATGGTCGCGTACATAAAGCCGAGGGTGATACCGTCGATCAGCACCTGCGGTAGGATGGCAACTGAGAGCTGGACCAAATCCCGATTGGGCTGGGTGCCACGCAGCAAAAATGCCACCACCAATACAAACACCGAGACGGCCAGCCCGCTGACGAAGATAAAGGCAAATAACTGACCAATGGGACGGAGGATTTCTCGCAACGCAGTATTCTGGCGTAAGAGCTGCATTTGCCCATCCTTCCTGACGGGTACGGAGAAAGGCTGCCGTGAGCGAGGGTCGCGCGGTGGTGTGAAAAGAACAGAGGGGCCAGGGTTGTGTAGCAACCCTGGCCCGCCCCATCACACGTTGTTAGTTGGCGCTCGGCGGCGCGATGTCGAGGGTCTGGACGACCGTGTTGTCACTCCAGGCGGCCGGATCGGCCGACTTCACCTGGATGACGAAGTACTTGGCACTCGCCAGGTCACCCCGGTCGTTGAAGGTCAGGTCGCCGGTGATACCCTTGTAGCCAGCGGTCGCGCGTACGGCTTCAGACACCGCCGCGCGCGTCGGCTTGCCACCTGCCGCTGAAGCCGCCTTGGCGATCCCTTGGAGGCAGATGCCCATGGAGTCATAGGCCTGGGCAGCGAAGGGTTCGGAGTTGGCGTTGAAGCGCGCCTTGTAGTCCTCGATGAACTTGGCTGTCGCCGGGTAGACACTCGCCGGGCCAGCGACCGTGCTGTAGTACATGCCTACCACGCTGTCGCCACCCAGATTGACCAGCTCCGAGCTGTCCATGCCGTCAGGACCCATGAAGGTCGACTTCAGACCCTTCTGGCGCGCCTGTTTGAACAGCACACCCGCCTGCGGGTACAACCCACCAAAGTACACCAGGTCCGGGTTCGCCGCCAGAATCGGTGTGATGATGCTGTCGAAGTTCGCCGTCTCTTCCGTCCCCTCGAACCCCAGCACCGTCACCCCGTTCTGCTCCGCCGACTGCCGGAAGAACTCCGCCACACCCTGCCCGTACGCCGTCTTGTCGTGCAGAATGTACACCGACTTGATCTTCAGCTGATCGCGGGCAAACTGCTCACCCACCACACCCTGCACGTCGTCACGTCCCACCACCCGGTTTACCTCCGGGTACTCCCGGTCCGTGATCCGCGGGTTCGTGTTCGCCGGTGATACCATCGCCAGCTGTGCCGTGTGGTACTCCTCCGATGACGGAATCGCCACACCCGAGTTCAGATGCCCCACCACACACAGCACGTCGTTGTCCGCCACGATGTTCTTCGCGTTTGCCACACCCGTGTCCGGCGTCGCCTGGTCGTCGTACGGCACCAGCTGCACGTCGAAGCCCATGTCCTTCAGCGCCGTGCCCATCTGCTCGAGGGCGAGCTGGGCACCGTTCTTGATGGCCACACCCAGCACCGACTGCGGCCCGCTCAACGGACTCTGCGTCGCAATCTTGATCGTGCCCTTGGACTCACCACTTGGGGCTGCGGTGGGTTGTTCGGCCGGGGCGGTGGTCGCCTGTTCAGCCGGGGCAGTGGTCGCCTGCTCGGCCGGTGCGGTGGTGGGCGCCGGGGTGGCCCCGCCACCACAAGCTGCCAGTAGGACCGAAGCCACCAGCAGCAATGCCAACAAAGAATACACCCGCTTCGTCATGTCAGTCTCCTCCGATCGAGAATTGGTTTCGCGCACAATGCGCACAAGGCCGGGTTTTTCCGGCAGGTGTCTGGCTCAGAACGGCTACAGGATTGATGGTCAGCACATCGACGTTGGGGCAACGCTGAACCACCAAGAGTCCGTAGAAGTCATTTTCTTACGGACGCCAAGAGGTTGCGCTGATTATATGGGAGGGTCAATTTTTTGTCAAACAGTTTGTGATCAGGCACGCAGATGATGTGCGCCCGGACCTGATCGACGGCTTGGCGAATCACCCTCGCAGTGGTACAATGGCAAGCTGAGCACGTGACTGTCATTGGACAAAGATACCAATGGCGCGATTACCGGGAGTCGCAAGATGGCAAAATCGAATCAGAAACCGAGCAGCGCAAACACCAGCAAAGCGGTTCAAAAACGCAGCAGCAATACACCTCCGCGCGACTGGAAGCAGGTGCTGTTGATCCTCCTGAGCCTGCTGCTGGTTATCAGCATGGCGATTGGCTTTATTCTGCCGATTGTGGCCGGCTCACGCTGAGCCATGCCGGCTGTCCACGGGTGACGGGTAGATGCTTACGAGGTATTCTGGTCGTGGTCTGTCTGAGGATGGGGTGAGCCAATGCAGCATGCGGGAGATGACCCGCTGCTGGCACCTTGACGCCGGGGTATGACAGAATCACGCAGGGGGCTGCTGCTGGCTGGCCTGGCGGTGTTCTTTTTCGCCACCAGTCCGGTATTGATACGTTGGGCAGCCCCGGCGTCACCGTATGGTATTGCCCTGGGTCGTCTGGGCGTCGCTGCGGCGTTTGTATTTATCCTGGCCCGGCTGAAAGGCACCCCGGTTCAGGCGGCACGCACTGACTGGGGGCTGTTTGCCGGGTTTGGGGTGGTCACCGCGCTGCATTTTGTATTCTACATTGCTTCGCTGAGCTTTACGAGCATTGCCCATTCCCTGGCTATCGTCTATACGGCACCGATCTTTGTGACTCTCTTTTCCGGCTGGTTCTTGCACGAACCGATTGCCCCACGCAAGTGGATCGGTGTGGCCATCGCCGTGGCTGGGATCGCTGTTCTGGTTCGTTTCGAGCCGCAGTGGGACCGGCAGATGGCCTTTGGGGACCTGCTGGCGTTAGGCTCGGCCATCACCTACGGGCTCTATTCAGTGGCCGGGCGCTCGCAGCGAGCACGCTACCCGCTGTTTACCTATGCGACCCTGGTCTATGGTCTGGCGGCCCTCTGGGTTCTACCGATGGCGGCCTTGAACCAGAACGTGGCCGAGCTGGGTTTGCCGCAGGTGCTGGCCATTGTGGCCCTGGGTCTCCTGCCGCTGGGCATCGGCCACACCCTGTACAATGCCGCCCTGCGCCACGCCCACGCCACGACCGTCAACCTGGTGGCGACGCAGGAGGTGACGCTGGGCATCTTGTTGGGCGTCATATTTCTCGGCGAAATCCCCGATGCCAGTTCGATCATAGGGGCTTTGGTGACGATGTTTGGCGTCGTGTTTGTGCTATTATGAATGAGGCGATATGACAGTCAAATGCCGCTTTTTCTACGAAGACTATTTCCGCGGCCGTGAGGTGCAGGAATGCCGGCTGCCGACCAGCCCCGCATCGCTGCCCTGGAAACGCAAGGTGTGCGACAGCTGTCCCGTGCCTGGCATCTTGCTGCAGACGCGCTGCCAACACCTGGCACTCGAAGGCACGATCAGCAAAAAATTCCTCGTCGGTGAGCGTATGGAGGTGTTTGCGGTGTGCACACGCCACATGAAACAGCTGACCGACCCGCGCGTGTGCCCCGACTGTGAGGCCGAAAGGCAGGCATAGACGTGCCGGTCCCTGCCGATGACCTTTACCTGGCCCTGCTCAACGGTCAGCTCGACGATGCGACGGTCCAGGCGCTGCTGGCCGCGGCTGGTTTTGCCGACTGGCATGCCGCACAACGCTGGCTGCAGCAAATCAGCGATGACACCGCCACACGCGCCGCCCTGGCCACCTGTGTCCCGCACCTGCTGACCGCCCTGGCCACGGCGGCCAGCCCGGACGCCGCTCTAATCAGCTTCGAGCGTTTTGCCCGTGCAACCGCCACCCCGCGCGAGCTGTTCGATTTTCTGCGTGAAAACCCGCGCCTGATCGAAATGCTCGTCATGCTTTTCTCCGGCAGCCAGTTCTTGACCGAGATTCTACTGCGTAACCCCGAGTACTTCCAGCGTTTCGCCGAGCGCCGCGAGCTGGCGCAGCCCAAGACTGAAGCTCAGCTCTACGCCGAAGCCTACCTGGCCGTCGCGCCCTTTACCGAATTGGATGAGCAGTTGAATGCGCTGCGCCGTTTTCAGCGCTGGGAGCTGCTGCGCATCGGCGCCTCAGACTTCTTCGCCCTGTTCGACCTGCCTACGGTGACGTCGCAGCTGTCGCGCCTCGCTGATGCGCTGATCCAGGTCTGTTTGACCCTGGCCGCGTGGCGCAGCGGTACGTCGCTCTCCGGGTTCACCGTCATTGCCCTTGGCAAGCTGGGCGGCGGTGAATTGAACTACAGCTCAGACATCGACCTGCTGTTTCTGGCCCGCGATGATGCGAGCGCTTACGCACGCCTCGGTCAGCAGCTGATCGACTCGCTGGCGCGGATGACACCGCAGGGTTTTCTCTACCGCGTGGACATGCGTCTGCGGCCCTGGGGCGGGGTCGGTGCCCTGGTGTCATCGTTCGACGGGTACGTCGGCTAT
>JAYRNS010000820.1:0-5536 GCA_041912075.1 Anaerolineae bacterium | reverse complement strand
TTCCCCTTCGTCTCACCCTGACTCTGAAACAAGGGGTCCGCACTTCCGAGTGCGGACCCCTCTATACCACTGCGGACTTTTCAGTGTACCAGCACCGCTCAATTACGCCGGTGCTGCCAACAACTGCACCAAACGCGGCAGCGCAAGAGATGCATCGGCCTGGACCACAACTTCAGCCCGATTATCGATCGGTGTCGGCACAAGGTTCACGACGATGATCTTAGCCCCGCGACGACGGGCCAGAAACGGCAAATCAGCGGCCGGTTCGACTTCGAGTGAGGATCCCACCACCAGCATCACGTCACAATGCAGTGCGTCCTCCTGGGCAATACGCAGGCTCTGGTAGGGAGGCGGTTCGCCAAACAAAATCACGTCAGGTTTCAAGACCGCATCGCACACCGGACAATGTGGAATCGTCCCGTTCTCCAGGAATGCTGGCCAAAGGTGCTGTGCCGGGTAGTGGGTATGGCATTCCAGGCAGGACGCCGATCGCAGATGGCCATGCAGTTCGATCACATTGACTGCGCCGGCCTTCTGATGCAGGTCGTCGATATTCTGGGTGATGATACGCTGCACCAAACCCGCGGCTTCGAGCTGCGCCAGCGCGACGTGCGCCGGGTTTGGTTGGGCCACAAAGAGTGCCTGCGCCACCGGGCGAATCCATTCGTAAAAACGCTCCGGTGCTCGATGAAAGCTCCACAGCGACGCAATCTCCATGGGATCCGCCATCTGCCACAACCCAGACCCCGCACTACGAAAATCGGGTATACCCGACGGGGTACTGATACCCGCGCCTGTCAGCACAATGGTATTGCCAGAGCTGCGTAAAGCTTCGGCCGCGGCATGTAAACGACTGTCGATGTGGCTCGTGTCAGATGGTCCGGGACGCGACCGGCGTCGCGTAAATGAATCCCACATACACTTAATCTAACACAATCTTGGATTGACCGCAAATTGCACCCGCAGCAGGCTTTGACAGTGCCCAAAATTCAGTGTAAGATAATTGGGCATGAGCATGTCCCGCGCGGGTGGGTCGTCACGTGCAGCGGCCGGCGCCTGGATGATGTATGTAACGATGCGGATCCTGGCTGGCCCGGCCGCGCACATACCACTGCACACCAGGAATCGTTCACTGGAATTCCTTGCTGATTTTTTGTGGCACGCTTATCCGCGTGTGCGCGGCGGGCTGCTGCACAATTTGGCACACGTGATGCGGGCCAACACAAGCGATCCGGCGGTGGTCGGAGCTGCGCGCCAGGCCTATGGTCACTTGTGGCTGAACTACCTGGACCTCCTGCGCGCCCCGACCCTCAGCGCAGCGCAGTTGGCCGCAGCGGTTACGATCGAAGGCGAGTCGATCCTGCACCAGGTGCGCCAGGACGCGGGACCTGCTATCGTCGTGACGGGGCACTTTGCCGGCGGTGAACTCGCTTTGCAGGCGATGGCGGCGCGTGGGTGGACTGCCTGCGTGCCCGCAGAGCATCTGCAGCCGGAGGCGTTTTTTCACTGGGTCTGTAACTTGCGCAGCCGACACGGTCACCGTTTCGTCGCCAGCGACACCCAGTTGAAGCCATTGGTGCAGGCGCTGCGCAGCGGCGGCGGGGTCGTGCTGACGCTCGATCGTGACCCTACCCGCAGCGGTTGGCCGGTCTACTTGTGCGGTGCAGTGGCGCGTGTGCCGGTGGGTGCGGCCATACTGGGCCAACGTTACGCAGCCCCGCTGATCCCGCTGCGTTCGCAGCGGCAGGCCGATGGACGGGTGCTGGTGACGGTGGGCGAGCCACTGCCGGCACTGGTTGGTGAGCCGGCGTCCAAGAATCATGGGCAGGCCCTGGCGGCTTTGGCCGGCACACTCGAGCGGCTGATCATTGCGGCACCTGAGCAATGGGTCTTGACGACACCGTTATGGGATTCTCTGGACGACGTATGAAAATCGCACTCGTCTCCCCGTACGATGCGACCGTACCGGGAGGCGTGACCAAACACATTGCAGGTCTAGCCAGCCAGTTACGCCAATGGGGTCACCAGGTCGACATTCTGGCCCCGTGTTCGCCCGAACCAGTGAAAGGTGATGGTCTGGCTGCGCAGGATGGACTCATCAAGCTCTCTCCGCACGTGGTGCGTTTTCCCTACTCCGGGTCGGTGGCCCACGTCTGTATCGATCCGAGCGCCTGGTGGCGGGCGGGGCGCCGGCTGCGGCACCATCGTTTCGACGTCATACACGTCCATGAGCCATTTGCACCCGGTATTCCCTGGGCAATTCTGGGTCAAGCACGACGTGGCGCACCCACCGTTTTGGTGGGCACGTTCCATGCGTATCGTGAACAATACAGCCGTTTGTACCGCTGGGCTGGCCCGTTGTGGGCACGTGGTATGCGTCTGCTCGACGGGCACATTGCCGTGTCTCCAGCCACGGCGTCTTTTTGGAACCAATACGTCCACGTCGCATTTGAGCTCATTCCGAACGGTATCGACGCAGCCTTTTTTGCCCAGCCGGCCAACGAGCCTCTCCCCACCGAACAAGAAGTACTTTTCGTAGGCCGGTTGGAACCACGCAAAGGCCTGGGTGTGCTGCTGCGCGCATGGGCCATCGTCGAGGCCCACGACCCACAGGTGTGGCTGACCGTGGCCGGTGCCTACACCGCCGGTGACCGCCGGCCTTACCAACGACTGGCGGAACAACTACGGCTGCGGCGGGTCCGTTTTGTCGGACCGGTGCCCGAGTCCGGATTGCCGGCGTGTTACCGGCGGGCCAGTGTGGTGTGCACACCGGCTGTTGGTTACGAAAGTTTTGGTCTCGTTGTACTCGAAGCCATGGCTGCGGGGCGTCCCGTCGTCGCATCGGACATCGCCGGCTACCGCAGTTTGATGGGTGACAGTCGGGAAGGGTTGCTGGTTCAGCCAGAATGTCCCCAGGCATTTGCCACGGCGATCCTGACCCTGCTGCACGACCCTGTCCGGCGGCAAGCGCTGGGTGAACATGGCCGCCGGGCCGCTTGTCGATATTCATGGGAAGCAGTTACTAATCAGATCCTGGTCTATTATGACGAACTCCAACAACAGAAAACCCGGTGAGCAGAGCAAACTGATCGCATGGCTGCGCGAAAGTTCGCGCGGCATCCTCGAATCCATCGCACGTGTCCTGCAGGCCACCCATGTATCCCCCAACATGCTGACCGTGATCGGCTTTGTGGTTGCCCTCGTCGTGGCCGTCGTGCTGGCATCGGGCCAGCTGCGTTTGGGCGGGGTATTGATGATCCTGGCTGCGGTGTTCGATGCCTTCGACGGCACGTTGGCCCGTGTATCCAACCGCACCAGCCGTTTCGGTGCTTTTCTCGATTCGACGCTGGACCGTTATTCGGAATCGGTGATTTTCCTCGGTCTGCTCGTGTATTACTTCCAGACCGGGCTGCAGACCGAGGCCATCCTGGCGGTCGTGGCGCTCGTGGGGTCGCTGATGGTCAGTTACACGCGGGCCCGCGCCGAAGGCTTGGGACTCGACATCAAATCGGGTCTGCTGACCCGGGTCGAACGCGTCGTCATCCTCATCGCGGGTCTCATCAGCGGATGGATGCTGGTCGCGCTGTGGTTACTGGCCATCCTGACCAATGTCACGGCGCTGCAGCGTATCTATGCGGCGTGGCGCCTGACAGGAGGTGAACGCGGGCGCTAATCGTCGATATGACACAAGCAGATCGTAAAACCTGGTTCTAATCAACCGTTGCTTTTGCTTCCCATTGGACGTCATCATTGAAGACTAGAGACACCAGGGTTCTGGCAACAGCAGCACATGACGAAACGGTGCTGCTGGAACGTGTGCGCACGTTGGATCCTCATGCCCTGAGCGCAATCTACGATCTCTACGCCGTGCGCATTTACAGCTATATCTATCATCGGGTGGGAGAAACCAACCTGGCTGAAGACCTGACCGCACAAGTCTTCCTGCGGATGCTGGAAGCCCTGCGCAATGATCGGGCCTGGACGGTCTCCTTCTCAGGATGGCTGTATCGTATTGCCCACAACCTGGTAATCGATCATTATCGACGTTCAGGACATGGCCGGCACATCGATCTCGACGCCAAGGCAGATACGCCGGACGACGGCCAGGGTCCCGAAGGCGCGGCAGAGCTGCAGCTCTCGCACGATCATCTGCGTCTGGCCCTGACCCGATTGACCGAGGAACAGGCACAGGTCGTCACCTTGCGCTTTTTGGAGGAAAAAAGCATTGCCGAAGTGGCACACATTATCGGTAAAAGCGAAGGCGCGGTCAAAGCACTCCAGTATCGCGCGGTGGCTGCCTTACGCCGAATCATGGAAGGCCAACAATGAGAAGCGCGGACGATTTGGTAATCATATTCGATGAGTGCATCGAATGGATGGCACGAGGAGAATCGCTGGAGAGCTGCCTGCAGCGCTACCCCACCGACGCCGACGAACTGCGCGATCTCCTAATCACCGCACAGACGCTCTCATCCATGGCAGTGACACCGCCTCCACCCCCCAACTTGATGACGCGCGACAAAGAGCAGTTCTTGCGCGCGGTGGCGCAGCCCAGTGCCGGACCCGCCGTGACCACCATCGCACCTCAGCCAGCACCGAGGCGCACCTGGCTCTTCGGGTCCTGGCTCGGTAACCCACGACCTTTGGGCCGGCCAGCCATTGTCGGTGTGACGCTGCTGACCGTGCTTGCCCTGCTGGTCGCCATGACAGCGCTCAGCATCAATGCGCTGCCGGGAGACCTCTTCTATCCATCCAAGGTTGCCGCCGAAACGATCGATTTGCACGTCAAACAGGCGCTGAACCGCGACCAGGCAGCCGAACTGCAGGCCGCGTATGACCGGCATCGCGCCGACGATATACAGAAGGCTATCGACCTGGGACGGCGGGCCGCAGTCACCGTGAACGGGTACGTCGTGTACGCGGACGAGCGTTCGCTCTCACTCAACACGGCCATCAGAGTGGCGTTGGGTCCCGAGTTATGGGCCATCCATGGCGCCGGCTTGCGTCAGGGCACCTATGTCACCGTGGTCGGCCGCATCAGCCCCGATTCACCGCTGGTCGAGGCCGATCAAATCGTCGTCTCTCTGCCGCCGTCGGGCACCAACGTCAAAGCGCCGGCGCATGCTACGGCGATCTTCACCGCCACCCGCCTCCCAACCCGCCGGCCCGTGGTTGCACCGCCCACCCGGCGGCCCACTCCACGCCCCACGCGCGTGCCACAACCAACCGCCACCAGAATCCCCGTCTTGACCGTACTGCCGACGTGGACGCCCACGGTCACGGTCGATGCCACGACAACCCCCGTGGTTACCTCGACTGAAGTGACCCCCACGCTCACCGCAACACCGGAAGAAGTGACGCCGACGGCCAGCCCCACGGCGGGTGAACCAACAGCCACACCCACGGCTGTCATCGAAGAGACACCCACCCCCACCGTGGAACCGCCTACCGATACGCCGCAGCCACCCACGGCAACACCGGAGCCACCCACGGCAACACCGGAGCCACCGCCCACCAGTACACCGGAGCCACCGCC
>JAYRNS010000819.1:0-11837 GCA_041912075.1 Anaerolineae bacterium | reverse complement strand
CGGACCTCGCCTTCGACGACGTTTTCGTCGCTGGACGGTGCGGTCTGGCCGTAACCGTTGGCATGGCCGTTGCTGCCGTTACCCTCGTTGGTCTGCGACTGGTACAGCTGCTGTGACAGGGCGTAACTTGCCTGCTGCAGCCGTTCGGTCGCCTGCTGGATGGCGGTGATGTCTTCACCCTTGACGACCTTGCGCAGTTCGGCCGCCTGGTCCTCGATGTGATGGCGGTCGCTGGCCGGTACCTTGTCACCCAGGTCCTTGAGCGCCTTTTCGGTGGCATAGATCACGGTATCGGCGTTGTTGCGCGCTTCGATCAGCTCCTTGCGGCGCTTGTCGGTCGCCGCATTGCGCTCGGCCTCACGCACCATACGTTCGACGTCGTCCTTCTTCAGGTTGGTCGAGGCTGTGATACGGATCGACTGCTCCTTACCGGTGGCTTTGTCACGCGCCGCCACGTTCAGGATACCGTTGGCGTCGATGTCGAATGATACCTCGATCTGCGGCAGGCCCCGCGGTGCTGGCGGAATGCCTTCCAGGTTGAACATCCCCAGGCTCATGTTGTCACTGGCCACCGTACGCTCGCCCTGCAGCACGTGAATGGTGACGGCCGTCTGGCCATCCTCCGCCGTGCTGAAGACCTGGCTCTTGCGCACCGGAATCGTCGTGTTGCGCTCGATCAACGGCGTCATCACCCCACCCAGGGTCTCGACTCCCAGGCTCAGCGGGGTCACGTCCAGGAGCAGCACATCCTTGACCTGCCCGCCCAGTACACCGCCCTGCAGGGCAGCACCCACGGCCACGACTTCGTCCGGGTTGACACCCTTGTGCGGTTCCTTGCCCTGTGTCAGTTTGCGCACCACCTCCTGCACCATCGGCATACGCGTGGCACCACCGACCAGCACCACCTCATTGAGCTGGCTGGCTTCCAGACGGGCATCCTTCAACGCCTGCTTGAACGGCACCACACAGCGCTCTACCAGGTCGGCGGTCAGCTGCTCGAACTTCGCCCGCGTCAGCTTCATCTGCATGTGCTTGGGACCGCTCGCATCGGCCGTGACGAACGGCAGGTTGATTTCGGTCTCCATGACACTCGACAGCTCGATTTTGGCTTTTTCCGCCGCTTCCTTCAACCGCTGCAACGCCTGGCGGTCCTGCCGCAGGTCGATCCCCTGCTCGCGGCGGAACTCGTCCGCGACCCAGTTGACAATGCGCTGGTCCCAGTCGTCGCCGCCCAGGTGGGTATCGCCGTTGGTCGATTTGACTTCGATGACACCTTCACCCACTTCAAGCACCGAGACGTCGAACGTCCCACCACCCAGGTCGAACACCAGGATGGTTTCGTTTTCCTTCTTATCCAGGCCATAGGCGAGGGCAGCGGCCGTCGGCTCGTTGATAATGCGTTTGACGTCGAGGCCGGCGATACGACCGGCGTCCTTGGTTGCCTGGCGCTGCGCGTCGTTGAAATAGGCCGGCACGGTGATCACCGCTTCGCTGACCGCTTCACCCAGGTAAGCCTCGGCATCGGTCTTCAGCTTCTGCAAGATCATGGCCGAGATTTCCTGCGGGGTGTAAGTCTTGCCATTGATCGGGATCTTGACCCGTGCGTCACCGGCCGGACCGGCGGCTACCTCGTAAGGCACCATGGTCTGTTCGCTCTGCGTCTCGTCGACGCGCCGGCCCATAAAGCGTTTGATCGAAAAAACCGTGTTTTCGGGGTTTACGACCGCCTGGCGCTTGGCAGTTTGGCCAACCAGACGTTCGCCGTTCTTTGTAAACGCGACCACCGAAGGCGTCGTGCGGTTACCTTCGGCATTGGCGATGACCACCGGGTCACCACCTTCGATCACTGCAATCACCGAATTCGTCGTCCCCAGGTCAATTCCAACAATTTTACCCATTTGTGACTCTCCTCTATCCTTGATACAGATGCCCTGTGTTTTTTCCATCCAAAAAGAGACACGCAGCCAGGTGGTTTCATCCTGGCTACGTGTCTCATTGTAGTTCGTGTGTGTTAGAATAACGCTAGCGGTTCGTTAGCACCGCGTTAGACATCTGGACGTCACGGGCCGGCAGATCGGCCGTCCGCGAATGGTGCGCGAATACACGAATGGCTCATCGGGTGTGGCTTGAGTCTTTCGAATTAGCCCAGCCGTTTCTTCGCTTCAGCGGTGAGTGCCGGCACGACGGTGAAGAGGTCTCCGACGATGCCATAGTTCGCCACCTGGAAGATGGGCGCTTCGGCATCCTTGTTGATCGCAACGATGACCTTGGACGACCCCATGCCGGCCAGGTGCTGGATGGCACCGGAAATGCCACAGGCGATATACAGATCGGGCCGCACCGTCTTGCCCGTTTGACCCACCTGGTATTTGTACGGAATCCAGCCGGCGTCGACCGCCGCACGGCTGGCACCCATCGCGGCACCCAGGGCATCGGCCAGGGCTTTGATCGGCGCAAAGCCTTCAGGACCCTTGACGCCACGCCCACCGGAGACGATGATCTTGGCATCGGTGAGGTTGACTTCACCGCCGCCGACTTCCTCGAAAGCGGTGACGGTGGCACCGACGGCCGCTTCGCTCACGCCGGCATCTACTTTGACAACACTGCCCGCACGGCCGGCAACCGGGTCCGGCATGGGGAATGCGCGTCCACGCACGCTGGCCAGCTGCGGGTCGGTCTTGCTGACCACATCGGCCAGGATGTTGCCCGAAAAGACAGGACGCACGCTCAGCAGGCGTCCGTTTTTGATCGACAGATCGAGCACATCGGCCGCCAGGCCGGTACCCAGGTCAGCCGCAACGGCACCGCTCAGGTCGCGCCCACGCATACTGGCCGGGAAAAGCACGATGGCCGGTTTCTGCTCCTTGACGATCTTTTCCGTGGCCGTCGCATAGGCGTTGAGACGGAAGGTCTTGAACAGGGGGTCATCACAGACATAAACGGTATCCGCACCGTAGCTGATGGCGGTTTGGGCGTCGCCCTCGATTCCACTGCCGAACAGCATGGCGCCCACAGTGGTTCCCAGCTCATCCGCGAGGCTGCGCGCCTTGCCCAATACTTCCCACGACGTTGCGGTTGGTTTTCCGTTGAATTGTTCGATCCAAACAAACACTGACATGGCTTGCTCCCCTCACATCAGATGACTTTTTCGGCCAGGAGTCGATCCATCAGAATCGCTGCCTGCTGTTCTGGTGTGTCGCCCTTGATGATTTCGACTTGGGCGGCGCGCGCCGGTGGCTTGCGCAAATCGACCCAGTCACTCACCGAGCCGGCTTTGCCCACCTGATCACCACTCAGTCCAAGGTCGCCGACGGCCCAGGTGGGAATGGTGGCTTTGGCAGCCTTGCGGATCCCCATGAAGCTGGGGTAACGCGGCTCGTTGATTTCACGTGCCACCGACAGCACGGCCGGCAGGTTGGCGGTGACCGTCTCTTTGCCCTCTTCCAGGCTGCGTTCGACAGTGACCTTGTCACCGCTCACGTCGAGCACCTTGACCACGCCGCTCAAGAAGTTGGCACCCAGCAGGCGGGCCAGCGCCACCGACACCTGGCCACTGTTGCCGTCGACCGACTGTTTGCCGGTAATCACCAGGTCAGCGCCACCGGCTTTGTGGATGGCGGCGACCAGGGCGCGTGCCGTGACCAGGGCATCACCCTCGACCAGACCGGGGTCCGACAACAGGATGGCATTGCCCACACCCATCGCCAGCGAGGTGCGCAGCGCTTCGAGCGCCTGGGCCGGCCCGACGCTGATGGCCGTAACGTCAGCCTTGTGCTTTTCGCTGAGCAGCAGGCCTTCTTCGATCGCAAACTCGTCCCAAGGGTTCACGATCATCGTGGTGGCCAGTTCGCCGGATTTGACCTGGTTGACGTTGACCTTGGGCAGTTCAGCCGTGTCGGGTGTCTGTTTGACACATACTACGATTTTCACATGTTCCTCCTGAAATGATCAGATCTGATCAAACGATATTTTACGACGACCCATCTTCCTGCCACGTCTGCGCATCGTAGGCCGGCAGTTCGCAGCGCAGCCGCTGGTCATGCCGGTAACCCAACGCAAAATCGGCCTGGATCAGCTGCTGCAGCTCGCGCGTCCCTTCGTAGATGACTGCGCCTTTACTGTTGCGCAAGAAGCGCTCGACATCATATTCGTCCGAATAGCCGTACGCGCCGTGGATCTGGATGGCATCGGATGCAGACTCGAAGCTGGCATCGGTGCAAAACCACTTGGCCAGCGTCGTCTCGCGGGTATTGCGTATGCCCATGTTCTTCATCCAGCCGGCACGGTAAACGAGCAGGCGGCCCGCTTCAACCCGCTGCACCATCAGCGAGATCATGCGTTTGACGAGCTGGTGCTGGCCGATCTCGACGCCAAAGGTTTGCCGTTGGTGGGCGTAATTCAGGCTGGCATCCAGACAGGCGCGCGTCAGGCCGAGTGCGCCGGCTGCCACGGTGAAGCGCCCGTTATCCAGGCAGCTCATCGCGATTTTGAACCCTTCACCCTCTTCACCGATCCGGTTCTCGATGGGGACCCGCACCTCGTCGCAGTTGACCCAGCCCGTGTTGCCAGCTCGCACGCCCAGTTTGCCATGAATCGACCCGCTCGTCACCCCCGCCATCTCGCGCGTCACCATAAACGCGGTGATACCCCGCTGGGGCGGGTCCGCCTGCGCATCGGTTTTGGCAAACCACAGGAAGTGATCAGCGACGTCGCCCAGTGAAATCCATATCTTTTCGCCGGACACGACATAACTGTCACCCTCGCGACGGGCCGTCGACCGCAGCGCGGCCACGTCGGTGCCCGCCCCGGGCTCGGTCAAACAAAAAGCAGCGATCTTCTCGCCGCGGGCCTGCGGTTTGAGAAAACGCTGCTTCTGCTCTTCGGTACCCCACTGGAACACACCCAGTGAGTTGAGACCGTTGTGGACGGAGATGATCACGCGGGCCGATGTGTCAGCGTATTCGAGCTCCTCGGAGATGATCCCCAAACTGATGTAATCCATGCCGGCGCCGCCGTAACGTACCGGCACCGAGATGCCCAGAAGTCCTTGCGCCGCCATTTTGGGCAGCAGTGAACGGTCGAATTGTTGGGCTCGATCGTTGTCTTTGACGTAGGGCCGGATCTCCTTGTCGGCAAAATCACGGACCATTTTGCGGACCATTTCGTGTTCGGCGCTGAAACTGAAGTCCATTCACCCGATTCCCTTCTACGCTGAAGTGCTCACCGGTTACATAATACGTGTCGGAGACGACTTGGAATCCATTATATCATTCCCTGACGCACTGCGCAATAATCCAGAGGTGGATTGAGTTGGCTACGGTGTCCCAGCCCCCACCACCACTTCGTCGAGCAGCACCGCGTTGTTGGGCCCGGGCTGCACTGATTCGGTCACCGGCAAACGCTGGCCGGTTTCGGCGTCGTACATCCCCGCCAGTAACTGGTAACGGCCAGGTGGAAGGTTGGCTGGCAGTGTCAGATTGTGGGCATCGTAAACCAGCGCACCCGGTCCCCAGATCGACGTGGGGGCCAGACCAGTTGCCGGCTGGCTGTCGGACTGGGCGACGATTTGACCATTTTGGTCAACCAGGTGAAGAAAGACGGTGTAGTCGCGATCCAACCACCCCTGCGTTTTCCAGTACAGCACCACAGGCAGGGTGGCACCCACATCGCCCAGGGTGTAACCAACGAGCAAGACCCGATCTTGCAGCTCGGCGTTCACCGTGCGTGCTGGACTGGCAAGGGCCGTGGCGGCGGCCGGCAGCCGGCCCACCTTGCCCACTTCGATGGGTGGCGCCAGGGGCTGGATGTCGCCGTTCGTATCGTTCAGGCGGTACATCCCTGCCAGCAGTGTATACGGGCCTGGCACCAGATCAGCCGGAACCGTCATCGTGAAAACATCGCGCACGAACTCCCCCGGACGCCACAAACTGGTAGGATAGTACGCACCGCCCGCGACGTGATCTTCCGCCTGTGCAAACTTGTTGCCCTGGCTGTCCAGCAGTTGGAGAAAACTGGTGTAGTTACCATCCACGCGCTGCTGCGGCTGCCAGTAGAGCGTAATGCTCAACGGCGCACCGGTAACCAGATTGTCCGTTGGGTTGACGTCGTAGCCGTTGAGGCGCAAGACCGACCCCAGCAGCTTGTTGGTGGGACGCTCCGGCGGCCGGGTCACTGCCGGTCCCACCACGAGGGTCAATCCACCGTGCGCAGCCAGGTTGTACTTGACGTCGAGCCCTGGCATGGGTTTGACCAGGTAAATCGGCCGGCGGGTCGCGGCCAGCAGCGTGTCGATCGTTCGCCCGAGGTCTCCAAAAGCCGGATCCTCGACGATCTGCGGGAACACGGCCGTCAGCTGGGGGTGTTGGCCGAGGACGTACTGGTAGTAATAGAGGGGTGTCATCTCGTCGCGATCATTACTGACAAGGATGGCATCTTCCGCCGCAAGCTGGCTGAGAAGATGGTCCCACCACACCCGTGCGCTATTGTCCTGACTGCGGTCTTGCTGGGGATAGGTTACGAAACCCACCAGGAGTGGCCAGGCGAGCAGCCCAAGCAGAACCAGCCAGGCCAGCTGCTGGCGTCTGGCGTAATTGGACAGCAGGCGCGTGCGCAGGATGCCGCTGGCGGTTGCTCCCAGGCCTACTGCTAACCATAAACCGAACACCAGGTACACGGGGATGTACAAGACAGCGATGTCGCCGATACCGTAGAACAGGTTGAACGCCAGGTATGCCAGAAATGCGGCGCCGGTCAGGGTGAGGACACCATAACGCTGGCGCAGAATCAAATAGACGAGACCGGTCATGATAAACAAAAAACCGGCCGCACCAAACTGCTGCACGGTCCAATCCAGGGCCTGGGGCAGCTGCAAAGCCGCTTCCGCCGTCGGGCGCAGTGCGCTGGCAAAACGTGCACCGGTTACCCAGCGCACAAACCCGCTCAGATCCGCCTGATAGAGTGGCACGGTCTTGTCGGTCGCCAGCGTCATGGTCAGGTACGGCGTTTGCCCGGCGCGCCACGGCACGAACGCATACAGCACCAGCGGCAGCAGCGCCACCAGCATGGGCACCAGCAGCTGGCGCGGCCGGCGCACGATACCGGGATACACGCGCAAAACAAACAGGGCTGCCGCCGGCGCCATGAGGATCATCGACGTGTGATGCGTCAGACCCAGCCCGAACGCCAGAGCAGCCGCCATCAACCAACGGCCAGCGCGCCGCATGGCGGCGCTGCTTTCTTGTTCCCTTTCTGCACCCTGGCGGCCAAGGGCGAGTACGGTTCGTTGTTCCTCGGCCCACCGCAGCAGGGCGTACAGTACAGCCAGCACCAGGAACGCATTAAGGGCATAGACTTCGGCGATCGTGGCCTGGCTCCACAGCGTGGGCGACACCATGACGACCAGGGTCGCCACCAGGCCGGACAGGCGGCGCATTCCACCCGGCAGCGATGCCAGCACGCGCCCCAGCAGCACCTGGGACACCAGAAAGAACAGACCAGCCGCCAATCCTGCCCACAGGACCGAAAATCCGTTGATACGCGTGGCCGGTTCTGGCCACCACACCGCGACCCGGCTCCATAACCAGCCCAACATCCCGTACAGCGGGTATCCCGGTGGATGCACGACACCGGCTGACGGCAGGGCAAACTGAAATTCTCCGGCATCGCCAAACTGCAACCCCGGAGCCATGGTGGCACCGTACAGCCACCAGGCAGCAGCTGTCACGGCCGCGGCAATCCAACCGTTTGTATAACGCCGTAGTGTGCGCATCACCGCCATTCGCTTACTCAGGAGCCGCCGCCTTGTCTACCACCAACCGGTCAAGCGCTGCCGCCAGGGTGCGTCGATCACCGCCCACCCGGAGGTAGGCATCCCCGGTCCCCACGGCCTGGGCCGCCGTGCCCGGTGCAGCACCCTGCACCCCCACCGCCGCCAGGCGCGTATCAGCCGCCATATCGGCATCAATCCCCAGACCCGCCAGCGCTGCCCGCGCCGCCGGTGTCAAGTACTGTGCGCCGTCCCCTTTGGTGGCCACCAGCACGATCCGTCCTGCCGGCACGCTGGCCAGGTATTCGGCCAGTGCCTGCGCTTCGTAGGTGTTGGCCGCTGTGTCGAACCCGCGGTGGTCCAGCAGCTGGCCGCTGTGTTCGTCGACGACCGCCACGTTGATCCCGCGCCGTCCCGCCGAAGCATCGACCGTTTGCCCGGCGTCGTCGGTGATGGTCATGAAAGCTTCGTCGAAGGCGTGCACGTCCATGACGGCCGGCGCGCGTACCCCCGTCTGGCCAATCAGCGCTGTTTCGGGCTGCGCCTGGCGCGGCTGGGCGGCGGCGCCGAACGTCAGGTGCAGCGTGTTGGGTCCCGCTGTGACCGCCGCCGGCAGGTCGAACGTGTAGTCGTTCCAACCCGGCGTCAGCGTCACCTGGCCCAGGGGTACGCCGTTCAGACTCACCTGCATGGTCTGATCGGGTGCACCCGGATAACTGTACGGCGTCAACCGCAGCGTCACCCGATAGCGCTGGCCACCTTCCGGCTGCAGGGGAAAGTAGATGTCGGTCTCTTTCCCGGTGATCCAGCTGGCACTGGCGCCCGCCAGGTCCGGCTCATCGGCGCTCCAGTTGTCACCCCGGTAGGGCTGGGTGTCCTGGGTGCCAAAGTCCAGGGTAAACGGCAGGGAGGGTGGTGGTGCCTGTACCCGGTAGACCTGGTAACCATCCGTGTCGACGACGGGCTGCGGGTCGAGCGGGAGGACATCGAGGGCGTAGTCACGCGTGGCCTGCCAGGTATCGACGTAGGGGTAGCGGTTGGGGATGGGCGGTGTGACCACGAGGTATTTGACGTTGAACAGGGTCATCAGTTCAGCGGCCTGGGCGCGCGCGGCCGCGTCGACCTCGGCGCTGGGCGTGTGATACATTTCCAGACCCGTCAAGGCCTGGAAAAGCGGCAGACGCTCGAAATAGCCCAGCTTGATCGCCGGGCTGCGGCTGATGTTGCCGCCCAGCATGGGGCGCTGGTGGGTTTGTTGGTACCACTGCAGGCGTGTATCTTCGGCGCCGAAGGTACGGAAACTGTTGCGCCAGCCCAACGGCAGGTGCATGATGGCAAATTCGCCCGGTTCCTGCGCCATCTGCTCGTAGAACGCCGGCGCACGCGCATCACTCAGCGGCATGGGCCACGCCAGGTGCTCGAAGAGGATCAAACCGAACAGCAGCAGGCTGACCACGACCGCCAGACGCGGCCGGCGACCGAACACCGGCCGGCGCAGCAGCCAATCCAGGGCGTAACCCACAAGGACTGCCAGGGCCAACATGATGACCAGGCCAAAACGGTTCACCGACCGGTTGGCGTTGAGCACCGGCAGAAAGTGCGTCAGCGCATACGGCAGCGGAAACGTCACACCTTCCGGCAGCAGACCATCCAGGTTGAAACGATACTGGCCGTTGATCTGCAGCAGCGGTCCCAACACCAGGATCGTGAACACGACCACCAGCCAGAACCAGCCGCGCGCCCGCTTCCAGGCCACGACCGCCCCCAGCGCAGCCAGGGCCAGGGTCAGCCAGCCGAGAAAGTTCGTATTGACGTCCAAAAACTGCGACTGCCCGGTCTGGACTGCACGCAGGGCCTGCACCCAATCCTGGCCCCACAGCGGATGCAGTGCCACCGGCGTCACCAGGCCCACCAGGTCACTCGACAGCTTGAGCGCGTCACCCCACCCTTCCAGCTCGTAGCCACCCTGCGTGAGCTCGCGTACCACCGGCACCAGCAGATAGCTGCTGACTACCAGTGCGACCAGGCCGGCGATGCCCAGCTTGACCAGGGTGTCGCGCCGCATGGGCAGCGGCCGCGCCACTGCGCGCTGGTTGGCCCATTGGAACGGTAGGAGGACCAGCAGGGCCAGCGCCAGAAAAATGCCAAAGGTCATCTCGGTCAAAAAGAAGAATGCGGCAAACAACCCCGCCAGCGCCGCCGAACGCCGCCCGCGCGCACCCGGTTCGCCCAGTGCTTTGAAGAAGTAGAGCAGCGCAAAGGGCAGCCACTGCACGTTGGCAATGCTGTAATGACCCAGGGCCTGGTAGATGGCGCGGTTAGCGGAAAAGGCGTAGAGCAAACCGGCGCCGACGGCGGGCAGGTAAGCCAGCCACGGCGTGACGTAACGCTGGTCACGCAGCAGCCAGCGCACGAGCAAAAACGCGCCGTAACCGCCGGTGATCGTCGAAAACCAGAGCATGACGTTGCTGGCGAGGGGGACGCCAAAGACCAGCTGCAGCGGCAGACCGACCACGGCGTGAAACAGGTGGTAGGTGTACAACACCAGGTCGATGCCCAGCGGGTAGTAGATCAGATCGGAATGGAACGGGTTGGTATGCAGATCGAGGACCGAGTGTTTGAACCACCATTGGTTCCACAAATAGGTGAACTCATCGAACGCCCAGGTGGGGCTGCCGGGCACGTGAGTGAAAAGGTGTGTCACCAGGGGATAGGTGAGTATCAGGGTCAGGATGGCGAAAATGAAAAGCACCGCCAGATGTGGGCGGCGCCAATTCTGCCATGTCCAGCGCATGCATACCTCGTGCCCGTCCAGGAGGGCCTTTCATGGTCGAAGTTACGATCCGGCTACCGCTCATCCTGCGGCAGCCGGGCGGTCAAATCGGCCAATGATACCATGCCAGCGGTGATCCGTCAATGTGATACGCGGCGTATGGCGTACGACCACGCATTTGTGGCCAACCGCAAATCTCACGAATTGACGCAAATGATCTCTATAATTTGTTGGTTTGTGGATAATCGGTGCGTGTTGGTTGTTCCAGATCGGTGGTGCGGTGTACCAGGCGCTGCCAGGGAACGAACGGTGTGCGCAGGCGCAGCAGGGTAAAAAACGCGTTGTAGATCTCTTTTTCCGAAATCTTCGATTTGCCCTTGGCCCGGTCGCGGAAGGTGATGGGAATTTCGCGAATGGAGAACCCGGCCCGCCGGCAGTGGTAGAGCATCTCGATGAGAAATGAGTAACCGTCGGACAAAATACGCTCGAAATCGATCGTTTCCAATACCGTACGGCGGTAACAGCGCAGACCGGCGGTGCAGTCGTGGGCGGGCAGGCGCAGGATGGTGCTGGCCAGGGTGTTGGCACTGCGGCTCAAAAAGCGCCGGCTAAACGGTGAACCCACTACTTCGCCACCTGCCACGTAGCGCGAGCCAATGGCCACATCGCAGGTTTGGGTGGCCTCGATCAAAGGCATCAAACGCTGCGGCGGGTGCGAAAAATCGGCATCCATGGTGACAAAGTGGGTGTAACCCCGTTCCAGACCAAACCGAAACCCGGCACAGTAGGCGGTGCCCAGCCCCAATTTGCCGGCGCGATGCAGCGAATAGACCAGGTCCGGATAGATGGCACCGAGCTGGCGGGCAATCTCACCCGTGCCATCGGGGCTGTTGTCGTCGACGATCAGGATAGTGGCACCGGTGGTGTCGTGCAGAATCGCTTCGACCAGGTCGCGCAGGTTTTCCGCCTCGTTATAGGTCGGGATGATCACCAGGGCTCTGTGTCTCATTTTGTGCGCTCGATTTCATACTCGGCCAGCCGCAGACGCTCACCCCGGGGCGTGCCGTCTGGATTCAATACAGGATCGTTGGGTCCACCCGCCGCCGGGTAGAGGCCGGTCCACAGGGTGTAAGTGCCGGCCGGCAGATCGGGCGGCACGTCCAGGATCATCGTCTCCGTGCTGCCATCTCCGGGACGCCAGATCGACGTGGGGTAGCTGCCACCCGCCGGCTGCCGGTCATCCTGGGCTATCATTGTACCACCGGGACCCACGAGGTGTACAAAGAAGGTGGCATTGTG
>JAYRNS010000818.1:0-4797 GCA_041912075.1 Anaerolineae bacterium | reverse complement strand
GTCGCTGCTGGCCATGGAGGGCCGTTTCGAAGACTACACGCTGGGCCGCAACATCACGATGGACCGGGTGAAGGAGATCTACCGGCTCTTCAAAAAACATGGTTACCAGTTGGGCGGTCTGCGCTCGCATGGCAACTTCGTCACCGACGACGAAGTCATAGAAAAACGCAAGCTGGCCGACTACTGGCGTGCGCATCCCGAGGAATTTCGGCAGATGCAGACCGAGGCCGCCGCCAAATTGGCCGACATTCCCATCATGTCGAAGGGGGTCAAGTCCAAAAAACGCCGGCCGTTGGCGATCTACGGCGCGGCCGCGGCGGGGGTCGCCGGCGCCGGCCTGGCCGCCGGTGGGGTGATTCTGAACCGCCGGCGCAACCGCTAGGTTTGTTGGACCCTCACCCGCCGGTGGGAAAGCACTACCTATTCGCGTCCTGACACGACGCCCCCTGCGGGGGGCGTCGTTTGCATTCCTGACATGACCCCATACATGGCTTCACCTTGACATGTCCTGTCTCCCCTGCTAGACTTTGGCCAATGCCCAATTCCATGCCGGAGGAGCCCATGCCTACTCAGCGTATCCACGGTGCTTGCCCGCACGACTGTCCCGATACGTGCGGTGTCATCACGGAAGTGGAAGACGGTCGTGCCGTCGCGTTCTACGCCGATCCGGATCACCCCATCACCCAGGGGTGGTTGTGTGTCAAGGTGCGTCCCTACCTCGAGCGGGTCTACCACCCCGACCGCCTGCAGTATCCCCTACGCCGTGTCGGACCCAAGGGGAGTGGGCAGTGGCAACGCATCACGTGGCAGGAGGCATTGACCGAAATCGGCGACCGCTGGCGGGCGATCATCGCCGACTATGGCCCGGCCGCGATTCTGCCCTACAGCTACAGCGGCACGCTGGGTCTGGTGCAGATGACGGTGTGTAACGCGCGCTTCTGGAACCGGCTGGGCGCCAGCCGCTTGCAGCGCAGCATCTGCGGCGCGGCGGCTGAACGGGCAGTGGAAGTGACACTGGGTGCGCGCCACGGCACGTCGTACGACGACGTGGCCCACAGCCGTCTGGTGATCCTGTGGGGTCACAATCCGGTCAGCACGGCGCCACACTTCATGCCGGCCCTGCGCGCGGCGCAGCGTACCGGCTGCCGGCTGGTGGTCATCGACCCGCGGCGCACACGCAGCGCCCAGGGTGTGGACTGGCACCTGGCGCCGCTGCCCGGCACCGACGGGGCGCTGGCCTTGGGCCTGGCACACGTCATCGTGGCCGAAGGTTGGCACGACGAGGCCTGGCTGCACGCGCACGCCATGGGTTGGGACCGGCTGCGGCCACGCCTGGCCGACTACCCGCCGGACCGCGTCGCGGCCATCACAGGGTTGGCGGCAGAAGACATCAGTCAACTGGCCCGTCTCTACGCAACCACCCGCCCCGGTCTGATCAAAATCGCCGACGGCATCAACCGTAACCGCAACGGTGGCCAGAATGTGCGTGCCATCCTGATGCTGCCGGCCATCACCGGGCAGTACGGCACGCGCGGCGGTGGTCTGGCCTACAGCACCAGTGGTTACGTGTCGTGGGATGCCGGCGCGGTGCATCATTGGGACGAATGCCCCCCACCGGCACGCCGCGTCAACATGAACCGTTTGGGGGCGGCGCTGTTGGGCGAAGTGCACGATCCTCCCATCCAGTCGCTGTTCGTTTACGGTTCCAACCCGGCCGCGATCGCCCCCAACGCCGGCCTGGTGGTTCGCGGCTTGCAGCGTGAAGACCTGTTCACCGTTGTGCACGAGCTGTTCATGACCGATACCGCCGGCTACGCCGACATCGTGCTGCCGGCCACCTCACAGCTGGAACACACCGACCTGCACAAAGCCTATGGTCACACCTACGTGCAGTACAACCGCGCCGCCATTCCGCCCCTGGGTGAGAGCAAAAGCAACTGGGAGGTCATGGGTCTGCTGGCCCAAACCATGGGGTTCGAGGAGCCCTGGCTCCACCAGCCGGCCGACGAAGTCATTGACGAGGTGCTGGCTGCCACGGCGGCACATACCCCTGCGCTGCGCGGCATCACCCTGGCACGCCTGCAGGAAGGTCAACCCTTGTCGCTGGACCTGCCGCCAACACCGCCCTTTGCGTCTGGCCACTTCGCCACACCGAGTGGTAAGGTCGAAATCTATGCGCAGACCCTGGCCGACGAGGGGGTCGATCCTCTGCCCGGCTGGGTCGATCGCGGGCGCGATGAGGCGGCACCTGCGGAACAATCTGCCACCGCCCCGCTGGCCCTGATCACTGCCGCCAGCCACCACTTCGTCAGCAGCAGCCTGGCCAACGTATCGAGCCTGGTCGCGCGTGAAGGCGCCCCTTATCTCGAGATACACCCGGACGATGCGGCTGCGCGCGGCATTGCCAGCGGCGACCGGGTCCTCATCGAGAATGCACGCGGCTGGTGCCATCTGCGTGCCGTCGTGACGGACGCCGTACGTCCCGGGGTCGTAGCCTCACCCAAGGGGCGCTGGAGCCAACACGACGGTGGGCGCAATATCAACTGGACCACCCCCGACACCCTGGCCGACATGGCAGGCCAGAGCACCTTCCATAGTAATTGGGTTTGGGTGCGGCTGGAGGCATAAGGGAACCAATTATGCCAACACCGTTGCTCGACGTCAAAGTGCGCCCTGCCTGGCAGGAGATCAGCCAACAGCAAGCCAACCTGAAAACACGCCTCTGGCGCTCCATGCAGGTTCTGGTTGTCCTGCTGGTTCTGATCCTGTTTATGCTGCCGGCCGCTTCGCGCGCCCTGCCCCTGCGCGGTTTGCTGTTTGTGTTCCTTTTGTTCGTCGTGGTCTTGTGGGTCCTGCCGCTGTGGTCGGTTCTGCGTCTCGATGAGCGTACGCAGCCGGCACGCAGGAGTGCGCTGCGTATCTTTCTGCTTCTGAGCCTGGTGGCCATACTCATCTGGGCAACCTACCCGTTTCCACCGTATGGCGTGCTGACACGTCTGCTGCCGAACCTGGCACCTTACCTGGCCGCACTGGCACCGATCATCAGCCTGAGCGTGCTGCTGTACAGCGGGCGACACGCGCCACGTCCGATGCGGCGTCTGGGTCTGGTAACGAACCGCTGGCTGCCCAACCTGGTCATCGGTGCTGCGGCGGGCGCGGCCTTGGGTCTGCATCTTTGGCTCACGACGCACAACCTGCGGGCCGGTATGGCGCTGCACATGCCATCGATCGCCGCGCTGGTTTGGCTGTTGTGTTACGAGATAAGCCTGCGTGCCAGCGGGGAGGAACTGCTGTTCCGAGGCCTCGGTTACCATCTGGCCATCGAGAATCCACCATCCCCCATGCTTGGTGCGGCCGTACGGCTGACCTTGCTCAACATCCTCTTCTACCTGGCCCCGCTGTGGCCAACCGTCGATCCGGCCCTTCGCATCTGGATTGCCGGCTACGGTGCAGCCCTGGCCGTCTTGACCCTGCTGCTGCGCTATCAACAACAAAGCCTGCTGCCCTGCCTGGCATGTAATGTGACGATGGGCCTGTTCATGGGTTGGGTACTTGTCTGATGCCATCCAATGCGCGCACCGGTTCAGTCCAGAATGCCAGCACGATACGTGCTGGGGTGACCATTGCCCGTGTCCTGGCTGTGGCTTTGACCGCCGCCATCCAATATGTTTACCTGGACACCTATGGGAGCCTACCTCCCCTGGTGCGTTACCTGGCCATGCTTCCGGTGCTGGTAGCAGCCTATGGACCCAATGGTCTCGTGGCGGCGCTTACGACAGTCGGGTTCTTTAGCAGTGCCTACCTGGTCATTCTACTCACCTCCGTCTCGCCAGTTTCTCTGGTTGGCGGGTTGATCGATCTGGGTTTCTATACCTTGTTCATGGTCATTGTAGCCTATCTGGCAGCCACCATTGCCATATCGGTACAGCGTCGCTCGGCGCTGGTCGATGCCGTCGCCGACCGGCAAGCACTGCTCGCCCGCACCGCCGATCTGGACGAAGTCATCACCTTCGTGCTGCAGGATGCGGCGTACACGGTCGACGCCGAGGCTGCCGTGCTCCTGCTGCGCAGTCCATTGGATGACCAATGGGAACTGGTGACCCTGGACCACGGCCGGCCGCAGCACATCACGCTGGGACCGCACCCGGAACCGCTCACCCTGGCGCACTGGCTGGTTGGTCGCGGTTCCCCTCAGCTGCTAAACGATGTGGATGATGACCCGCGTTTCGATACCAGCGAGGCGTCAGGAGCGGTGTGCTCACTCCTGGTACAGCCCCTTCACCATGCCGATGGCACGTTGGTCGCGCTGCTGGCCATGCTCAACAAACGCCAGGCGCCGTTTGGCTTGGACGACCAGCAGGCGCTGAGCGATTTGTTATTGGGGAGTGAGGCGGCCCTCGAACAGGCCGCGATCTACAGGCGGACCGATCAGGACCTGGCGCGTCGCATTCACCAGCTCGGCAGTATCCAGCGTACCGCCCAGGCGCTGAACAGCACGCAAGACCCAGCCCAAATCGTGCACTACACCCTGGCCAGCATGCTTGATCTGACCGGTGCCGAAGCCGGTTTGGTTTGTGTCGAACGGCCCGGTCTCAGCCTCACGTGGGAAGCGCGTGGTGCCGAGATGACCACAGCCACCACCGCGCAACTGCTTAGCCCCCTGCGCCGGCTGGCGCGCCCGCTGCTCAATCCGCCAGGCGATACACCGTGGCAACCCTTGTCACCCGGCGCACTGTCGCGTCTCGTGGTACCGATCCGCCACGAACGACAGACTCTGGGCATGCTGACGGTCGAAAG
>JAYRNS010000817.1:0-2046 GCA_041912075.1 Anaerolineae bacterium | reverse complement strand
CTCGCGCATCTCGGCGGCAAGCTGGGCGTAAGGGGTTGTGGTCTGGGCGGTGCGTTCGAGCGTTACCAGCCGCGCAAAGCCTTCGAGGGCGATGAGGAGCAGGAGCACCAGACCAGCAAGCCGCAGACCGCGCCGCACCTGCCCGGACCGCCCGGCCCAGTCCCACACCTGCCACGCCCCCCAGCTGACGGCAATCGCCCATACCGGCAGCACTACCACCAGGTAGTTGGCCAGTTTCAGACGAATGAGCAAGGCGAACAGCACCGGTATCACCAGCCCGGGTACCGCCAGCGCCCTGGCTGCCTCATCACGAACACGCCAGCCACGCCAGGCCAGGGCCAGCAAGACCAGCGGGAGCGCAGCGACCGTCACCCACCAGCCGACCCGCAGGAGAGCCTCGGGACTTCCCAGGTCCAGCCCCGGTGCGTAACGGTTGACCTCGAGACGCAGGTTGGTCAGGTACCAGGCCGGGTTGAGCAGGTCGAAGCGGTCGTTGTAGAAACTGGTCTGCCCGCGCCAGGCGGGCAGATCGCGCAGGACGTAGACCCCGTAGGGTATCCAGGGCAGGATGAACCCGGCGAACAACATCGCGATGCCCGACAGCCGCAGCCGCCAACGGCCTGATCCGGGGTTAGCCTCGGGCGGTCGGTTCCACAAGATCAACAGCCCCAGCACCGGCAGCCAGAACAACCCGTAGAGGTGGGCCAGACCAGCCAGGGCAACCAGAATGCCAGCCACGAACAGTCCGCGTCGCCACTGAACGATGGTGGGAGCTCTGACTGCTCGCCCAATGCCGCCGCTGCGCAAGTAGACATAAAACGCAGCCAAACCAAACACCGGTACGACCATATCGTAGCGTGCCAGACGTGTGATGTCCAGAAAGAGGATGCCGGTGATCCGAAAAGGCGTGGTGATCGTCAAACGCACCACCAACAGCCAGGCCACGGCCAGCAAACCGCTGCGCCAAACCCCAAACAACCGGCGTGCCACGCTGATGGTCAGGGCGAGGGTGAGCAGCCCCATGGCAACCGCCTCGAAACGGTCCTGAAACAGCCCGACACCAGCCAGACGAAACACACCCGCCAGCAGCAGTGGGTGCAGCGGCATATAGCCGTAGTAATGCTCCTCCATGTGATCGAAGCCGGCAAACAGATCCGTGCCAAAGACCCCCTCGGTAGCAAGCTTCCAACCTGTCGAGGCTTGCCAGGGTTCGTCCTCGTACACCGGCGGCGACACGGTGAGATGGCGCAGCGAGATGCCCCAAAACAGCAGGAGCAGCCCCAACAAAATAAGCTTAGCCTGCCACGACCGGTTCACGAATATCCTCCCGGCCAGGCGAGCGGCGCAGCACCCAGACCAACCAGCCCCACAGTACCAGCGCCCCATAGACGCGCGGGTAAGCCAACAACGACCACCAGCCCTCCGCCAGGCGCGGATGGGTGTAGGGCAGCGGCGCGGCCATCAGCACCGTCGCGCTGACCAGCACGATCCACGCCACGACACCCGGCCGCACCCGCCATGCCCACCACAGAGCAATCACCAAGGAGGGCAGTACCAGTACGTAATGATAACCCTCACCCAACGGTGCCGTGACTACCAGGAGCGAGCCCATCATGGCCGCACTCAAGACACGCCGCGCATGATGGGGATCGTCGATGCGGTTGCAGCGAATCGAAACGATCAACAAACCGGCCAGAGCTGCGAGCGTGATCACGGTGGCCAAGACCGGCACGTCGGCGACCGGCTGCAGGTTGAAGCGTGCGTCGAAATCCAAGAGGTGGCCGGCCAGACTGGCCAGCGTCTGGTAGGCCGTCACGGTGCGTTCGGGTTTGCCGGCCAGGGTCGGGACGAGGCTCAGGTAGGTGCGCCAGGCTGCGCTGCCCATCCAGGGGAGCGTGACCAGAGCGATGACTCCTGCGGTGAGCATTCCCCAGCCCAAGATGGACCAACGCCGGGCTGCCGCCAGCAGTGGCCACAACCAGACGCCGGTCGTTTTCAGGATCAGGAGCAGACCCAGCGATACACCGGCCGCCGCGCTGGTTCGCT
>JAYRNS010000816.1:0-3160 GCA_041912075.1 Anaerolineae bacterium | reverse complement strand
GTCGGTCAACTTCTGGCTAAAAGCGTGGACAGAAAATGGGGCCGTGACGGTATTATACCGCTGTGGCGATTGGGCATGGACATTCCTGGTGCCGCGCCGGAAGCGTACGAGGTCCTGACGTTTGATAAGGATGGCCAGACCCAGGTGTTCAGTCGCTATAACCCATGACAAGAGACTTCCGAAGTCTCAGAGACTTCGGAAGTCTTTATGATCATCAGGACTCGACCAGCTCGCGCTTGAGGATCTTACCGGTGGCGGTCATCGGCAGGCTCGTGCGGAATTCGATGAAGCGTGGGTATTTGTAGTCGGCCAGGCCTTCTTTGGCAAAAGCGGTCACTTCTTCCACGGTTGCTTTCTGGCCTTCCTTGAGCACAATGTAGGCCTTGACCTCTTCGCCCAGCCGGGCGTCGGGCACCCCAACGACCGCGCAGAGCGAGATCTTGGGATGGGTCAACAGGTACTCCTCGACCTCGCGCGGGTACACGTTGAAGCCACCCCTGATGATCATCTCTTTGAGGCGATCGACGATGTAGAAATAGCCGCCTTCATCGATCTTGCCCAGGTCGCCGGAGTGGAACCAACCAGCTTTGATGACCTGTGCGGTCGCATCGGGACGCTTGTAGTAACCCTTCATCACGTGATGGCCACGAATCACCACTTCGCCGGTTTCACCGGGGCCGAGTGTCTTGCCTTCAGGGTCGACAATGCGCATCCAGGTACCCCACACCGGCTGGCCGATCGAACCGACTTTGCGCTCGCGATCGAGGTGGTTGAAACAGGCCACCGGTGAGGTCTCGGAGAGGCCATAACCTTCCAGGATCGCCACGTTGTAGCGCGTCTCGAAACCACGCAGCACCTCTACCGGCAGGGCGGAGCCACCGGAAACGGCCACACGCAGGTTGCCGGCGATCTTGTCCAGGTCGTAGTCCGCCGCACCGGGGAAGTTGAGCAGTGCCCAGTACATCGTCGGCACGCCGGCAAACAGGGTCACGTTGTCGCGCTGCATAATGCCGAGGGCCGCCGCCGGATCGAAGCGCGGCAGCAGGGTCAGGGTGGCGGCACCCAAAAAACTGCCATTCATCACGACGGTTTGGCCAAAGGAGTGGAAGAGGGGCAGCGTACACAGGAACACGTCACCGGTATGGCCGGTCACGATCTGCTGGCTGATCCAGGCGTTGAGGAACATGTTGGTGTGGGTGAGTTCGGCTCCTTTGGGCTGGCCCGTCGTGCCGGAGGTGTACAGAATCACGGCAGTGTCGTCGGGCGCGGTCTGCACCGTGTCGAACAGGGGTGAGCCGCTGGCCAGGACATGGCTGAAGTGTTTGATGCCCTCACCGCTGACCGGTAGAGGACCGGTGGGATCAGCCGTTGCCACAATCAGATGGTGGCAGGACGACACTTCCTGGAAACCCTCGTGTGCGCTCTGCACGAACATCTCGAACGCCACAAACGCCACGGCATCGCTGTCCTGCAGGTGGTAGGCAACCTCGCGGCCTTTGAACAGGACGTTGAAGGGCACCACCGACGCGCCCGCCTTGAGAATACCATAATAGGCGATGGGAAAATAGGGCACGTTGGGCATCATCAGCGCGACCTTGTCACCGGGCTGTACACCCAACTGCCGCAAGCCGTCGGCGAACTTGGTTGCGGCGCCATTGAGTTCGCGATAGGTCATTTTGCGGTCATTGAAAATGACCGCCAGCTGATCCGGATAACGCCCGGCGCTGGTTTCCAGCACGTACGACAGGTTGAGCATGTTGGTCAGGTCTCCTATTCATTGGTCGAAGATTGAACCAGCCGCTGCACAGAGCGCCTGAGGGGCGGCATCGTCGGCGTGTCGCGAAAAATGAGCAGCTTCGGTTGCGGTGGATGAAACAAGTATAACACGAAGCTCGGTCGAGTCACAAATCAACCGGTAATCTCGTGTTGCGCAAGGTTTCACCGGCCAGTGCTGCGCGACATACCCACGGCAGTGATTTGCATTTTCCGGCAGTGCCCGTTACCATTAATTCCAGGTGACTGGCGGCGTGCCGCCGGTACCTGGTGACGTTCGACCGTGACAGGAAACGATAAGGAGCTGAACGTGGAACGTACGCTGGTGATCATCAAACCGGATGGGGTGCAGCGCGGGTTGATTGGGCCAATCGTGACCCGCCTCGAGCAGCGCGGCCTAAAAATCGTGGGGATGAAGATGCTGCATGTGGACCGGGAGCTGGCCGGTGAGCATTATGCAGTACACAAAGGCAAACCCTTTTACGAGCCGCTGCTCGAATACATCACCTCGGCCCCGGTGGTAGTCATGGTGGTGGAGGGAAAACGCGCAATCGACGTCGTACGCAAGACGATGGGCAAAACCAATCCGGTGGATGCCGAGCCGGGCACGATTCGCGCCGACTACGCGCTGGAGATTGGACGCAATCTCGTCCACGGCTCCGATGGACCTGAAACCGCGGCCACCGAGATTGCGCTGTGGTTCAGTGACAAGGAGCTGATCAGTTACAGCCGGGCAAACGATCCCTGGATCTACGAGTGATTCCCATGTGACCCCAGCACAGCGACCCGCCGGATAGCGGGTCGCTGTGCTGGGGTCGCCCTACTGCAGCTTCAAAACCACCGCCGCTTTTTTCCAGACATCCTCGAGCCGGTAGTATTCACGTTGTTCTTCGGCAAACACGTGCAGCACGACGTCCCCATAGTCGATGAGGATCCAACCCGAGCTTGGTTCACCTTCGACGTGCAGGGCCAGCCGCTCCTCTTTTTTGGCCTCGGTCAGCACGTGGTCGATGATGGCATCGATTTGACGCTGCGAGCCAGCAGTACAGATCACGAAATAATCGGCCAACAAAGAAACCTGGCGCAGATCAAGCAGCACGATGTCGGTCGCCTGCTTCTCATCGGCCAGGTCCACAATCCGTCGGGCAAGGTTGGTTGAGTCCAGAATATCCACTCCTTCATTTTTATAAGGTAGACCAGCAGCTGCCACGATTGTAACACAAGGCGCCATTTCACGCAACGGATGCAAAGTGCATGGCCGGCAACGCCACAACCTCCATGATCACCCCGCCACCCACACAGAGCACACCCGACCGCACAACCCATCCTTTTGCGCCCATTCGCGCCCTTTGCGGTTGCCACATTTGGGTAATCCGCGTCGAGTTTT
>JAYRNS010000815.1:0-3436 GCA_041912075.1 Anaerolineae bacterium | reverse complement strand
GGCGCTCATTTGGGTGTAGCGTTCGTGCTGTTCCGGGCTGTTGGCGTTGGCCCAATAGGCGTCGCGGCTTTCGAAGACGGCGACCAGGTAACAGACGCTCGGATCGGCGTCCATCTGGTACACGTAGCGCGCCACCTGTCCCGGTGCGGTGCCGATGTCCTGGCTCAAGGCTTTGAGCTCGTCGAGCCGGGCGGGATCGATCGTTACTTTGGCAATGGTACCGTACATGGTTGTCTCCTTATGCAATAATGCCCAACTGCTGTAACATGCCCAGCATGTCCCAGTTTACCCGCGTGGCCACGATTTTGCCATCGAAATAGCGCTCGATGCTGATACCGCTGACCAGGGCAGGACGGCCGGTCGGGTCGATACCGCCCGGCAGCGGGCCGGTGTGGGTGCCACGCGCTGTCCAGCGTGTGACGACTTGGGTACCCTCGGCAATCTGATCCTCGATGGTGAAGCGCAGATCGGGAAATGCCGTGCGATAGGCAGTAACGAGCGCCTTGGTACCTTCAGGTCCGCGCGGCCAGCCCCCTGGCGGGCCGTAGGGATCGATGTTGACATAGTCGGGGCTGCAAATCTCTTCGGCTACCTCCAGCTGGCCCCGATTGAAAATGTCCTCGTACCAGCGGCGTGACGTTGTCTTGTTGGTGTCGGACGTCATGGTTGAATCCTCCCCTGAAGAGACAGCGACCACCCCTGGGGTCGACCAGGCTTCGCTTCCCGACCCCAGAAGTGGCTATGCGCATGGCAGCAGCCTACACCTCGTCGAGAAAGCTAAACTCAGGCTTGGAGATAACCCCTGCGGCCTGCATGGCGTCGCGCAGCCGGGGATCCTGGCTGTAACGGCGTGCATGGTCATGACTATCCCATGCGAACAGCAGCACGACATGGTTGGGATCGTCGGCATCGCGGAATACTTGTTCCGTCAGCTGGCCATTTTCCTTGCGCAGACCGGCCACGCTGTCGTACACAGAGCGCCAATGGTCGTAGTCGGCGACGTGCTGGCGAACCATAAAATGTGCCATCGTTTGCTTCCCTTTCTCTGCTCGTGTGGTATGAATCGTGCATCACGATTCTTCGTCATCTCGAGCCAGGGCAGTGTTGCCTGTGGTGGTGGGGTGACAGGATCAGTATCGCACCGGCCACTGCTCAGTCACCAGCCCAAACGTTGCTCAGACAGTGTTCAAAAAACCTCCCACGTCTGTGCGATGTGGGAGGTTTGCGAGCAGTGAAGACGCACCATGCCCGGTGACGCACCTACCGCCGGCGCACCGTACCCACGCCGATGACACCCTGCCCGGCATGCGCCACGAGAATGGCGCCGATCTCGATCAGCATGACCTGTTCGCGCGGAAATGCCAACCCCTCAGCCAACGCATCGGCCACGGCCATGGCATCGTCGGGACAGCGCGTATGAGCCACGACGACCTGTTCGACTGGCGCTGTGGCGATCGCATCCTCGATGACCCGTTTGATGGCACCGCGGCGTCCGCGGGCCGGGCCAACCAGGGCAAAACGACCTTCGTCGGTAATCGTAAGTACACCGCGCACATTGAGCACCTGGCCCAGGCGGGCTAACACCGGCATCAATGCCTCGAGACGACCACCACGCTTAACCTGTTCCAACGACTCGAAAAAAAAGCGCACCATCAGGCGCTGTCGCAGGTCGCTGACGGCCGCCAAGATAGCCGGCCGGTCGGCCCCCGCCGCGGCCAGGCGCGCGGCCTCCCATACCTGCAAACCGTACCCCATCGAGATCGAACATCCATCGATGACCTCGACCCGACCGGGATAGGCCTGAGCGGCTGCCCAGGCGCTGTTATAGGTCACGCTGTAGGCGCCGGTCAACGTGATGCATACGACCTCGTGTCCGGCGTCGACCAAGGTCCCAAACAATTCCTCGTACGGGCCAACCGGTGGGCCGGAGGTGTCACACGGCAGCCCCTGTGCGACCCGCTGCCACAACTCCTCACGTGCGGCTGCACTGTCCAGCACGACTCGCTGACCAAAGCGCAGCACCAGCGGCACGAGGTGAATGTCGTACTGCCCGACCAGCTCCGCCGGCAGATCACAGCCGCTGTCACTGACGATTTTGACTGTCATCGTCGATCTGTCTCCCCGTATGTCCGGGACACCGCCCGACGGTCCCGTAATTACGCAAACGCAAACGTCGACCCCGCTGGTCCTTTGGTCACGTTGATCCGCACGGGGAACTGATCCTTCAGTTCCTCGATGTGCGTCACCACCAGGATGCGCTCGAAGTCCTGCTGGATCGCGGTAATGGCTTCGACCAGGCGGTCGCGACCGGTGGCGTCCTGGGTGCCAAAACCCTCGTCGATGATCAGGGTCTGCAGACGTGCACCCGCGCGCCGCGCCAGCAGTTTGCTCAAGGCGATACGGATCGCAAAATTGGTGCGAAACGCCTCGCCACCGCTGAGCAGCTCGTACGGCCGGATCCCCAATTCGTCCTTGATATTGATGTCCAGCGTTTCGATGGCGTCACCTTTGCGAGTCTCGCGCTGGGTTTCGAGTGACACTGACATGCGCTGGCTGGTCATGCGTCCCAGCAGCTGATTGGTCTCCTCTTCGATCTCGGGAATCGCAGCTTCGATGATCATCGCCGGCACACCTTTTTTGCCAAAAGCCACCCGCAGCTCGTCGTAAAGCGTGCGTTCATCGGTTAGCTGCTGACGCTGCGCCACCAGATCATCCTGCTGCGCCGCCAGCTGCCGGCAGGTGTCGATGCGCTGGCGGGCTGCACCCAGCTCGAGCTGCGCCCGTTCGAGACGGGTTTCCAACGCACGCACTTCGGCCGTCTGGGTATTCAACGCGGCGCGCAGTGCTGGCAGTTCGCTGACGGCGCTGCGCAGGGCGGCGGCGCGCTCACGATCCTGGGCGACTGTCTGCTGCCAGCGCGCCAGCCGTTCGACGAGTGCATCGACCTGCTGCTGCAGCGCATCGCGTTCATCCAGGGCCCGGCGCAGGTCACGGTGACGGTCGTCCCACTGCGCCAGATTGGCGACCTGCTGCCGCAGCGCCGCATGCGCTGCGACGTCATAGCCGAGAGTCTGCCGCTCGGTGCGCACGGCGTCCAGTGCCGTCTGTTCCGACTGGGCATAGTCCTGCTGTTCCAGGCGGGCCTGCTTCTGCGCTAACGCAGCGTGCACCGCCTGCACGGTGACCGCAGCCTGTTCGGCGTCGTGTAACCCCTGTTCGGCCTGCGCTTCCTGGCGCTGCCAGGTCGGGCGGGGTCGCAGCACTTGGTCCAGACCGGTGGTCTCCTGTTCGAGCTGACGGGTACGCTCGTCCAGGCGCGCCAGTTCCGTCTGGTTCATGCGGAACTGGTCGCCCATCGTTTTGCCTTCCTGCTGGAAATCGGCCAGGAGGCGTGCGTGGTCGTGCTCACTCAACGGCTGCCGGCAGAGGGGGCAGG
>JAYRNS010000814.1:0-2128 GCA_041912075.1 Anaerolineae bacterium | reverse complement strand
CCATGAAGTCGTTTTCGGTGATGGTGTAGTTTGAAGCCGCCGTCAGGTCGACGGCCGATCCCGTACAGGTTCCATCCGCGGCCTGGCGCACGACGCTGGTCACCCGGCTGCCGACCGGGTTCTCGACGGCATATGTGAAACACAGCCCGGATACCTGCGGGAAGCGCCCGTTGGCGTTTGGCATCGACGAAACACCGTTCTCCAGGAAAGCCTTGAGCTCGGCGCCGTTGATGCTGACCGTAAACGCCACGTTGCCGAACGGCAGCACAGCCAGCACCTGACCACGCGTGATCAGGTAGGGTGGCGGTGTGAAGTCAGGACAGAAATCGCCATTGATGCCCGGGAATGGACACGTGAGATCGGCGCGCAGACCGCCCGAGTTCGTAATGGCAAAGTCGGTGCTGTAGGTGGCGCGGAGGGCATCGGTCGACACGTTGCCGATGAGCGACTCACACAACCGGCCATCCGACCGTCCGCAGGAATCGGCGCGCGGCACAAACGCCGTCGAGTTGCCAATCACCGTGTTGAAGATCGGCGCCAGCTGCGCATTCAGGTCGTCGATCATGGCCTGAATGGCCGGGTCCGGTGTCACGCCGATGTCCCACGGTTTGTGGAAGTCGGCTGTCTTGTAGATGACCGCCTTGGTGTTGGTATCCACGACCAGACGCACACGGTTGAAGCGGGTGCCAGAGTTGGGGGTCTCGTTGACCAGCACGCCGTTTGGCCGGTAATGGATGTACTGGGAGTGGGTATGGCCGCCAAAGACGGCATCCACGCCGACCAGGCTGTCGGCCAGAGCGACCAGTGGGCCGGTGGGGTTGGTGATACTGCTGCCATCGCCACCGATGTGCCCGACGGCTACTACGGCATTGACCTTCCCCTTCTGGCGCAGTTTAGCTGCTTCGGCATTGATCGCCGCCGTCGGGTCGGTGACCACGAATGGATCCAGGTAACCGGGGAAGATCAGCGTGGAGAGCTCAGGCAGGGTATAACCAACCACACCCAGCTTGAAACCCTCGAAGTTGAAGATGGTCGAAGGCTGCCATTCCCGTGGATAGGTGCCGTTCGGGTAGACGACGTTTGCCGCCAGGTAGGGGAAGTTGGCCATTGGGATCAGCTGCGTCCGCAGGTACTGCGAGCCGCGGTCGAAGTTATGGTTACCCAACGTATCGGCGCTGACACCCAGCATGTTTTCGGTGGTGATGGTGGGTTTGTCGCCAAAGAAGTTGGAGATCGGCGGTGTGGCGCCTACCGCGTCACCACCGGTCATCAGAATCGACGGCCCCTGGGCTTCGGCGCGATACACATCGAACCACGGCTTGAGATACGCCGCCCCACCGATGCCATAGGATGGACCGACTGAATCGGCCGTCTGCGCCAGTGGCGTCAGCTGGCCATGAAAATCGGTGATGTACAAAACTGTGGCTTCCTTGTACTGGCCAGGCGAAGGCAGCAGATTGTACAGGATCTTGCCACGGGCGTTGATCGGACCGGGCACACCCATCAAGAAGGCGACGGTGGGTGCCAGGTCGACGGCGCGCACGCCGTTCACTGGACCCTGCCGGCGAATCGCCGGACCCGCTGCGACAAAGGTGGCGTGCATGTTGACACCGCTGGCGAAGTCGACCGTCTCCGGCAGATAACCGTGCTGGCCAAAGAACTGCGAGAAGGCAATCGTCTGGCCAAAGGTCGCCGCGTCGAACTGGTACGGCGGTTTGAGGACGACGACCACGTCGCCGCTGCGGTTTGGATAGAGCGAATCACTGCCATCCACGTTGCGCAGCTCTTCCTTGCGCAAGATACGCAGCACCACCTGCGCACCGGGATTGGCCGGGTCGCTGAGGCTCTGGAAAGCGTTGATCACGGCGGTGCGAACCTGTTCGTAGGTCGGTCCCGCAGGCAATGTGGTATTAACGTAGATTTGCGCGGTGCCGCCGGCCCAGCAAGCCTTGGCCAGATTGATGGCGCCGGACCCTGTGCCGGCGCGGCAGTTGCTGAAGACCTCGGTTGGTGTGCCGCCACCGCTGTTCTGCAGACCAGCATCGAACAGCACCTTGCCGGCGTTGACCGCCAGCCACTGGGCGCCAAAGCCGTGATCGGACGAGGCAACGGTGGTGGTGCGTGGTGG
>JAYRNS010000813.1:0-4895 GCA_041912075.1 Anaerolineae bacterium | reverse complement strand
TGGCGTTGGGGCTGCTGGTGGGCATTGCCGCACTCGGGGTGATCGCGAGCCGTACGGTCGTCGAGCGCCGGCAGCAGGTTGGTGTGCTGCGTGCGCTGGGCTTCCACCCCGGCATGGTGGCGCTGTCCTTCCTGCTGGAGAGCAGCTTCATCGCATTGACCGGCATCCTGATCGGGGTCATCGCCGGGCTGCTGCTGGGCGGGGACATGGTGCGCACCTTCTTTGCGCCGCTCACGCCGCAGACCGACGTCACCGTGCCATGGGGCCAGCTCGGCGTGATCCTGCTCCTGGCCTACGGCTTTTCGCTGCTGTTGACACTGATCCCCTCGCTCCAGGCGTCGAGGATCTACCCCGCGGAGGCGCTGCGTTATGAGTAGTGCCCGCGCAGGGTTATATACCGCATCCAATATCAAGCTCTTGTGCCAGGGTGATCGCCTCCGCCGCACCCTGGTGCAGTTGTCAGTTCGGCCTGGAAAGGTTATAATTTCGTCGTGCAGCAATGGGGGTGACACTCACTGGCAGCGGAGAAACTTCATGACACTTGATGATATTCTGCAGGACATCCATGTGTTAGAGCAAGACCTGCAAACATACGAGCGCAAATATGGTGTACTGTCTGAGACATTCTACGAGTCCTACGTGAAGGGCGAGGAGCCGGCAGACGACGCCTGGGTGCTGGACTGGTCAGCATGGTCGGGCACGTATGAGGTCTGGCTGCGCCGGCATGCTCAATACCAGGACGTGATGCAGAAGCTAAAGGCTCAGACGCCCGCCTTGTCCACCATCATTGGAAGGACTGCGCGTCGTGAATCCATTCCAGTCGCTGTCTGAGTACGAGAAGTTCATCTACACCTTACAGCAACAGTACGCGGCGATTCTTAGTTCCACGTTAACTGTCGCGCAACAAACATATTCCACCCGATATCAAGCATCATCGAATACCTGCGCCGGGGCTACGCTTCGATGGCCCAAATTTGCCCTTGCTGATTGAAGAAATCCTGGAACAGCTTGCCCACGAAACTGAAACAGACCCAATTCAGAGCCGCTGACTTGGGCGACCAGCGAGACGGCGCTGACCGCCTAACTCCCGGCGATCTGGTAGGCATTGCTGGCGTGGCCGACCCGTTGCCGGCAGCGGTGCAGCTCGCTGACGGCGCCAGCATGGGCGACATGCTCGAAATCCTGACCGTCAAATCGGTTTCGCACTGACCCCGGCCAGGAGGGGCTGGTTAGTGTATCCAGGAAAGGGGGTCGTCCTGGGTCTGTTTAGCCACCAGGCACATGATCCTGGCCCATTCACGAGGAGGCAAATCGCATGAGCCAACAATCCGCACGCACGCCAGACAAACTGGCACCGAATGAGTTTAGAGTGGCTGATCTTGCACCAGGCCAGTCCATGGAGGTCGACGTGGACGACGAGGGTGTCGCCGTGTTCAACGTAGACGGCACCTTCTATGCCACGCAAAACGCGTGTACACACGCCGAGGGACCGCTGAGTGAAGGCACCTTCAGCGGGGTCACCGTCATCTGCCCCTGGCACGACTCCTGCTTCGACGTCACCACCGGTGAAGCCACCTGCCGGCCGGCCACCGAACCGCTCAAGCTCTACCGCGTCATCATCGACGGCGAGATCGGACGCGTCGTACAGCCGGTCTGAGTGCCAGCCGGCTTCCGCTGGATGGGGGGAAACACACGACGCCCTGGTTGGACCAATCCCTTGATTCGCACGTGCGCTGGTAGGGCTTGCTGACACCGGTTGGCGCGTAGTGGGCGCTTCAGCGCACTAAAGTGCGCACTACTCCAACCCGACCCCGCCCTCGATCAGCTCCACCAACCGCTGCGTAAAGCGTGCGGCCGGCGCGCCGTCGATCACGTCGTGGTCGTACGTCACGGTCAGGTCGAGTATCTCGCGCGGCTCGATCCGGCCGTCGATGACCGCCGGTTTCCAGGAAATCCCGCCGACGATCAGATTGAGCCCATGGGTCAACGGTGCCACGCCCCAGCCACCCTGGCCCTTGCCAAACATCCCCACTGCCGTGATGCCCACCGTGCCGGCCATCGAGGTGAAAATCGTTGGGTCGCGGCGCATGGCCCATTCGAGCAGTGCACCAAACCAGCCGGCCAAGGGCGGTGGCAGCAAAAATGCCTTCTGCAGCCAGCCCGGCATCCCCCGGGTCGGCGGCAGCGGGCTCGCCTGCACGGCGCGAATTTCCTGGTGGATCTCCAGGTACGTTTTGTGGTTGGCCCCGCGCACGGTGTAGCCCATCAGGGCATGCTTGTCGCCGACCTTTTGCTCGATCATCAACCCCACGTCGACGTCGTCGGGCACGAAGAGCTGTTTACGCCCTTTGAAATAGGCCTGCACCACCTTGTTCTCGTCCACTGCCCGCGCCAGGCAGAAGGTGAGGTAACCGGTGAAGGAAAGCTGCTCGCCGGTCTGTGCCCGGTGCGCCTCGATAAACTGCCGGATGAGCGTCACATCCACTTCCAGCAGACCGTACATGAAGTGCTTCTGCCAGTACATCCGGTTGGCGTTGGCCATCAGGCGGCGCCCAGGTGGCAGATCGACAACTTGACTGCGTGTGGTGTTATTGTTCATAGGTCTGCATGACTCCTCATGCGCGGGCGCGGCGCCCCGTCAACGCGGTTCGCCGCCCGGCTTGCGCAGCGCTCCAAGGATCAGACCGGCGTGCAGCAGGTGCGACATCAGCGCCAGGCTGCCGCAGATCAGTGCGATCCACGTGTAATCGGGCATATACAGCCTCAGATAACCGCGCCGCCGGCCCAGCAGCGGTTTCAGCATAAGGGCGACCAAGAGATCGGGGACGAGCGAGAGCAGGAGGTAACGCCCCCACGCACCCCGTTCCCGCGGGCGGCTCTCCGGCGCCTGGCACCCGCGGCGCAGCAGACCCAACGTCGTCATGCTGCCGACGATTTGGAGGAGAGGGATGAGCAGCTGGCCACGCAGCATCCAGGGGATCATGCCGACGAAGGGAACCGATTGTGATCGTTCACCGGCAAGCAGGGCGGTGACGCCGGCGCCAAATGTGGTGAGGACAGGGTTCATCCAGTGATGGTCGGCGTTGACCAGCAGCACCACACCCTTCTTCTGCTCTGGGATAAGCGCCATGTAGCCAAAAAAGTCGGGGAGCGTGCCGCTGTGCCAGGCGACCTTCGTCGCCCCCAGTTGATCGACCCACCATCCCATCCCGTAGTGCCCCAGCGACAGGCCATACACTTTGATCTCCCCCACCCCACGCGCCAGCTCGGTTACACTCTGCGGCGAGAGGATTCGTACGTCGCCACGGCGCCCTCCGTCCAGAAGTGCGGTCAGGTAGCGGGCGACATCTTCAGCGCTGGAGATGAGCAGACCGCCGGCGAGCGCACCGTGCGGGAGAGGCAGGTCAGGCCTGGCGATCGGCACGCCGAACCAGTACTGGTGACCGGTGGCCAGCCCATCCCGCTGGGCCGCCGCCCTCGCCGTGTAACTGTGCCGCATGTCCAGGGGATCGAAGATATGCTTCTGGACGTAACTTGCATACGATTCGCCGCTGGCGGCCTCGATGATCAGCCCGAGCACCTGGTAGTTTGAGTTGCTGTATTCCCACGCCGCACCGGCCGGGCGTTCCAGCACCAGCGTTGCCAGATCGCGCACCTGGCGCTCGGCGGCGTCGGCGGCCGCGTCGCCATCAGACAGGACGATCTCGCCGGTCCAGGTGGGCAGGCCACTGGTCTGATTCAACAGGTGACGCACCGTGATCTGCGCGGACGCCTGGGGGTCAGCCACGCGGAACCAGGGCAAATAACGCTGGACCGGGGCATCCAGCACCACCTTGCCGGCCTCGACCAGCTGCAGCACGGCCGCGGCGGTGAATGATTTGGTGAGCGAACCGATAAAGAAGGGGGTCTGTGGCGTGGGTGGTTCGCCGCGCGGGCGAGCCCGGCCAAAACCGCGCTGGTGCACGATCTCACCGCCATCGATCACGGCGAGGGCCACCGCGGGGATGTGCAGGCGGCGCATTTCTTTTTCGATGTAGATGTCGATCGCATCATAGGAACCGCGGCTTGAGGCCGGTTTTCCCGAAACGGTTGTCGTGGTCATGGTGCTATTCCTTGTGACTTGCTCTCTTCTCCTGCATCGCGTACCCACTCCAATGCGACCTTCAGCACATTGAGCAGTGGTTCGATAGTCAGAACTTCAGGACTATCCCACTTCTGGTGATAAAACGCTACCATCTGCTGGGGAAACTTGAACGGTAACAAGGTGGTGGCCTTGAGCCCGGCCTGGCTGAAGGGGCTGGCATCGGTTCCGGTGCCGAGTGTGGCGGGCCGCACTGTGAAGGGCACCCCGGCGCGCGCCGCCGCCGCGCTGATACTGTGCACCATCTCGGGTGAATTCTTCACCGTACCGTTCGCATCCGAGGTGAGGATCGTGATTTCGGGATAAGCGACCATCTCGAAGTTGAGCAGCCGCGTGTCGAGGCGCTGCAGCTCGTCCAGGTGACGCGCCACGTAACGCCGCGCGCCGCGCAGCCCTGCTTCTTCACTGCCGAAGGTGATGAAGCGGATTTCCGTGCCGGCCGGCATACAGGCAGGGTTGCTGACCAGGAAGCGGCACATGGCCACCACCAATGCACAGGCCGCCAGATTATCGGTCGCCCCCGGCACGGTTCCGCCGTTTTTCCGGCCGCGGTTGAAGAACAGGCCATACAGGACCGCCGGCACGATGGGATAGACCAGCAGGACCCATCCCAGCGTGCCCAAACGAACCAGCGCCGCGTTGCCCGCGATCACACCCGTCAGCTGGAGGAGGCTCGCACCCAGCATGACGATGAACCCGGCAAACCAGGTCGCCGTCAGGACAAAGAACCCATCACCGAGGAAGCGCAGCCAGG